>CAYRFX010000029.1:0-24550 GCA_964423665.1 uncultured Bacteroidaceae bacterium
GCGAAGCACCGCGGTTGGGAAAAGGAGCTCACCGAGCAGGCTTTGCAGATTCTCGACTGGTCGTGGGAATGGGGCTGGGATAAGCAGTATGGCGGTATCATCAATTTCCGCGACTGCCGCTACCTGCCACCGCAGGACTACTCGCAGGATATGAAATTCTGGTGGCCGCAAACCGAGGCTATCATCGCCACACTCTATGCCTACGAAGCTACCGGCGACGATAAGTATCTTATTTGGCACAAGCAGATAAGCGAATGGACATACGCCCATTTCCCCGACACCGAGATGGGCGAATGGTATGGCTATCTGCATCGCGACGGCACTGTGGCACAGCCTGCCAAGGGTAATATTTTCAAAGGACCTTTCCACATTCCAAGAATGATGATAAAGGCATACGATTTATGTAACATTTTAACCAAAGAATAAAATGGGTAAATTAAGAGAGAAAAAATGGTATCCGTGGTTGGTGGTAGTGCTCCTCTCGGGCGTGGCATTCCTCAACTACATGGACCGACAGATGCTGAGCACAATGCGCTTTGCAATGTCCGAAGATATTATGGAGGTGGCAACAAGCTACACCGGCCCGTGGGGCTGGGGTGCCTTGATGGCTGCTTTCATGTGGATTTATGGACTTATGAGCCCTATCTCGGGCACAATAGCCGACCGTCTGAACCGCAAGAACCTTATTGTGGGCAGCCTTTTTGTGTGGTCGGCGGTTACATTCCTCATGGGATTTGTAGATACATACTGGGAGCTCTACGCCCTGCGTGCCGTTATGGGATTCAGCGAGGCACTTTATATTCCCGCCGCCCTATCACTCATTGCCGATATTCATAGTGGCAAGACACGCTCAATGGCTATCGGTATTCACATGACAGGATTGTATTTAGGACAGATCGCAGGAGGCTTCGGCTCGATATTCTCGAGCCTGCTCAACTGGCACGATGTATTCCTTTACTGCGGTCTTGTGGGAATGATATATGCGGTTGTTCTCATACTGCTTATAAGCGACCCCGGGCGCGAGAAAAAAGCCACAGAGGCTGCACCAGCCGAGCAGGCAAATGTATTAAAGAGCATTATGCTGGTACTCAGCAATATGGCATTTTGGGCTGTGCTTTTCGTGTTCACCACATTGAGCATGCCGGGCTGGGCTACAAAGAATTGGTTGCCCGAGCTGCTTGCCAACGTAATAAGCAGCAACTGGGGCATTGAACCCGGGAAGGCGATGGACTATGCAGGTCCCATTGCGGTTATAAGCCTTGCAGGAGCATCATTCATCGGTGCTATGATTGGCGGGCGACTATCGGACAAATGGGTGCAGAGCAATGTACGCGGGCGCGTATATACCAGCAGCATAGGACTCGCGCTCATCGTTCCCTCATTGGTATTTATGGGATTGGGCGATAGCCTTGCAGCCGTTATCTTTGCCATTCTCTGTTTCGGCATCGGCTATGGTTTCTTCGACACAAACAATATGCCCATTCTGTGCCAGTTTATACCCTCGCGCCAGCGTGCTACAGCCTATGGTTTCATAAACATGTCGGGTGTTCTGGGCGGTGCTGCCATCACAACAGCATTGGGCAATCTGTCGCTTGGCGAGGGCTTTGCGCTCCTAGGTGGTGTAACCGTGCTATCGTTGCTCATTCAGATAACTATGTTGCGTCCCAAGACCGCAAATATGGAATGATTTTCAAGAATCATAAAAGGCGAAGAACAAAAAAATACCAGCCAATAATTATGAAAAGAATTTTAATAGTTCCCTTTATTGCAGCAGCCTTCATAGGCTGCTGCAATAACAAGATGGAGCCACAAGCAAAGGAGATAGGTCGTATGCCGGCAACAGAGAGCGGTTACGAGAAAGGAGTATCGGCAATGTATGCTGCCACATATAATAATGTATTATATATTGCCGGTGGCTGTAATTTCCCCACCACCCCGGCAGCCGAGGGTGGCAGCAAACGCTACTACAAAGGCATTTATAAAAGTTCGTTGAAGAGCGACACTCTGCAATGGAGCATTGCAGGAGAACTGCCACAATGTTCGGCTTACGGTGCGCAAGCACAGAAAGGCAACAAATGGTACATTGCAGGCGGAATGAAGGAGAGCGGCGCTCTAAAAAATGTCTATTGCATAACAATAGAAGAGAACGGGCTCACTACCGACACACTGCCTTCACTACCACACGCCATAGACAACACGGCAGGCTGCATCGTGAGCGATTCGCTGCTATGTGTTGTAGGTGGCAACGCCGACGGAAAGCCATCGGCACAAATCCTGTCGCTGAACCTCAACGATACTGCAAGCGGCTGGCAGGTGACAGCAACAATGCCAGCCCCCCGTGTGCAACCCGTGTGTGCAGCTGTGGGTAGCAAATTGTATGTGTGGGGAGGATTCTGCCCGGGAGACACAGCCACTGCCAAGGTATATACCGACGGAGTGTGCTACGATACCGAAAAACATTGCTGTTGTAGTTGCTCCCCCATTGCAGATATATGCATAGATGAAGAAACACTCACACTATCGGGCGGAACAGCAACCGTCGCCAACGGCATTATATATGCAACAGGCGGCGTGAACAAGGAGATTTTCTTCGATGCCATCACAGGCAGCTATAAACTTATAGACAAAAAGGATTATATGTTGCAAGAACCTGCGTGGTACAAGTTCAACAGCAAGCTGCTTATGTTCAACCCTGCAACAGAGAAGTGGCAATCCATATGCGACGAGCAACCATTCGCCCGGGCAGGAGCACTGCTGATAGAGCATAGCAACACACTCATCTACATAGGCGGAGAACTAAAGCCCGGCATACGCACCCCGCAGATACACATCACAAAAACAGCTGATTAGCAACACCTTGCAAATGACGGGAGGAAATCCCCGCACTAAATAGGGAATCTCCCTGCAACGATTAGGAAATTAACGTTGCAGGGAGATTTTCTCATTCATACCTTTGCTACCACAGAAACAAGGAAAAATGTTTAACCATTAAAGATGAAGATTATGAAAAAGATTATGATGATTGCAGTACTTATAGGCGGAATGCTTATGCCTGCACAGCTTATGGCACAAAAGAACAGACAGAACAACAGACAGGATAACCGCCCTCGCATAGAGAGCCGCAACACCAACAAAGGAAATAACCGCAAGGAGATGAGAGTGGAGAGCAACAGACGACCCGCAGTAAACAACCACAAGCCCGCCCCTCACAAACCGCAGATAGTGCATGCAAAACCGGCACATCGCCCCGTAGTACACCACCCTGCACCGGCACCCGTGCATGTTGCACATCACTGCCCACCGCCCGTGGTTGTTCATAACCCGGCACCCCATCCAGTTGTAGTGCACCATCCCGCACCGCGGGTACATTACCACTGTAACAGTGATGTAGCAAATGCAGCAGCCGTGGCGATAGGAGTTGTAGGTCTCATATCACTGCTTGCCAACTAAACAACGACATATCATACTTAAACCAATAACAGCAGATGGCATCGCCGGCTTACGCGCGATGCCATCTGTTATGCTTTGCAGGCAAGGATTCAACCCGCTTTAGCTGATTGTGGATAATACAATTTATTGTCTGGTTTATTCTTGATGCAAAAATATTATGTAAAAAACAATCCCACAATCACAAAAAAAGTGATTTTTACACAAAGATGTAACAAGATGTAGGGATAATTGATAAGAAACTATGTCTCTTACATTATTATTATCAACTCAAACTACTCATTCACCATTCCTCAACCAGTCTCTTGTCTCCATCAATGCACAGCCAAGCAGATTTTCACCTTTCCACAGTTCCACTCCACCCTGCTTCGCATGTTCGGCATCGAGCCCTATACCCCATATTCTGTCATAGGGACTTGCCTCGGCAAGTATTACATCTCCAGTTGAAAGTAAAAATTCTTTAAGCAACGGATTCTGAGAAAATTTTGCCTTGTTACCATTCACAACAACATCGTATTTAACCTCGTTCCAGCGTACCTGCTCAAACCCGCGCACCTCACGCCCCAGCTTCTTGTAAAAAAGAGGGCTGGTGGCAAGCATTATCTCCTGCAATACCTCATCATCACCAAACAAGCGCGCCTTACTTGCCATCATATATTGCTCGGTGGTGTGATATTGCACACCATCAATCTCAAACCAGCAGTCATACCACTGGCTAAGACACTGCTTGCCAATTTTATCATAGTTGGGTGTATGCCCCCAGAAATAACAAAAGCCAATATCATTATTACGACGAACAATCTCCTTGATAATCTCAATACTATATTTCATATCAAACCTCTCTTTCTCTTATTTTCATTAATATTTTTCCCAAATTATTATCACCTTCCCAGCTATACAGGTCTATTCCCCAATATCTATCATGCCTGTTGTTTCCATTTATTATCACACTCCTCCCGGTAGCGAGCAGTTTATCCATCAAAGCTGGATTCTGCTCAAATTTGGCGCGCAGAACAGACTCCATTATATCCGACCTTTGTTCCTCCCAACCTTGAAAGGGCACAATCTCGCGAGACTTCTGCGCTGCTTTATCAACAGACATCACAGATAGACGCCTGCGTTCACCCTCGTCGTGCACCTTCGAAGAGAGAAACGCCACCTCGGCATTTTTATATCTGACGCCCTGCCACACAAAGTCGCTTGGAAACCTATTACTCAAAAAATCAAATTCCCCCGCAAATTTGCATATGACATCAGGAAAATCACCAGGCTTCAACTCCTTGAAAATCTCCCAAACGGCAGGGTGCAGCAATTCCTTGCAGGAGACACCCGAGAGCATACGCTCCCTCACCACCGATGAACTTATTGCGCGCACATCTGCCGGCTGGGGCAACACCACAATACGTTCTTCACAATTTGAGAGCACCTCATGTTTCTTCAAGCTATCCTCAACCGGCTCCCCATCTCTTGAATATAGCACAACCTTAAACCTCTCCAAGAAGGCATTTTTCTCTGTCATGTGAGCAAGCAGATTAATTTTATCGGCACCCATGATAAAATAAAGCTCCGAATCGGGATACTCCCCCTGCAGCGCCATCATTGTAGCGAAAGTCATTGGCTCCACGGTACCAATTTCCTTGTCACAAACCTGCATTTCGGACTCCCCGGAACAGATGGCATCAAGCATTGCAATGCGCATTTCAGGCGATAGAACAACAGGGCTACTGCCACGATAGATTTTACGCTTCAAATACGCATCGCTCACCGGGACAAACAGCCCAAGAGCAGCCCCCACAGCATCTATAGCCCTCTTCATCAATATGTAGTGGGCTAATGTAGGCGGGTTAAAGCTACCGCCCATAATAACTATCCTATTTCGCTCTGTTTTCATTTTGCGTTATTTTTACGCAAAGTAAAAGAAAATTTTCGTAACAGCCAAACAATTTGCGTAAATATAACGCAAAATATTTGATTTGTGACTGTTTATATTATTAAAGAGGATTGTAAAAGACAGAGAGCGATTAAAAAACTTTAACCGCCCTCTGTTATAATTCGCCTTAAAAATCGAACATCATATTATTTGATTTTAGAAAGGAAACGTTCAATATCAACAATAAAGCGAGTGTGTGAGCCTTCACCAATAATTCCGTCACAATCTTCGGCATAGACCTTAAAAACAAGCTTTCGCCCATCTACCGAAAACAACTCGGCAGTTGCAGATACCTTGACACCGATAGCTGTAGGTTTAATATGCGAGACGTTTATCTCAGAACCAACAGTTGTTGAGCCCTCGGGCAGATAAGGCGCAACAGCATTCATGGCAGCATTCTCCATTAGAGCCACCATTGAGGGGGTTGCATAGACATCGAGCCCACCTGAACCGACAGACGAGGCGCAAATACCCTTTTCAACTACCACGGTAGAGGTATATTTCAATCCTTTTTCAAGCATAGTTCCTTATTTCAAATCTTTTACTTTTGCAGCAATATTCACAATAGTCATCACAGCCTTTTCCATCACCTGTGCCGACACAAACTCATAACGGCTATGAAAATTTATACCACCCGCAAAGAGATTAGGACAAGGCAACCCCATGAACGAGAGCTGAGCACCATCTGTTCCACCGCGTATAGGTCTCACAAGAGGCTTCACGCCAGCCTCTTCCATTGCCATCTTTGCAAGGTCAATA
The DNA here is from genome assembly GCA_964423665.1 of uncultured Bacteroidaceae bacterium. Lineage (GTDB taxonomy): Bacteria > Bacteroidota > Bacteroidia > Bacteroidales > Bacteroidaceae > HGM04593. The sequence goes on from CAYRFX010000029.1 coordinate 6,137, forward strand.
ATATACATTTTGGGCTCTATCTGCTCGCGCATATTGCGATACTGCTCCTTGAGGTCGAGAGTAACAACACCGGCACCATATTTTGCCTTTATTCCATCGGCAATCTTCGAAATATATGCCATACGATGCTCAAAAGTCTCGCGACAGTGATCGCGTATGATATATGAAACCTCAGCTGAATCAACCCCACCGTTAATGCTCATCAAATGATAGAAGCCTTGATAGCCGTCGGTGCTTTCGGGCGTCTCGGTTGCCGGAATCGAGTTTACAATCTCTGTGGCAACACGCAAAGCATTAAGCATCTTTCCCTTTGCATAACCGGGGTGCACATTGCAACCTTGAATAGCGAAATTAGCCGAGCCTGCATTAAAATTCTCAAATTCAAGCTCACCCTCGGCACCGCCATCAACGGTATATGCCCAATCGCAACCAAAAAGAGGAACATTGAAATTATGTGCACCACGACCAATCTCCTCATCGGGATTAAAAGCTATGCGTATCTTGCCATGCTCAATCTCGGGGTGCGCCTGCAAATATGCCACAGCAGTCATAATCTCGGCAATACCCGCCTTATCGTCGGCACCAAGCAAAGTGTGCCCGTCGGTAACCACGATATCGTGCCCGATGTAATTCTGTATCTCGGGAAAATCCGTTACAGACAATACGATACCATCTTTTTCACATAAAACAATATCGCCTCCGCCATAAGACTCCACCACACGGGGGCGCACGTTCAAGCCACGCATATCGGGGCTTGTATCCAAATGCGATATAAAACCTATTGTGGGCAGCTCCTTGCAACTGTTCGATGGCAATGTTGCATAGAGATACCCCTTCTCGTCGAGTTCAATCTCATCAAGCCCCATTTTTCTTAACTCCTCTTGCAAATACTCGGCAAAAAACATCTGCCCGGGCGTGCTGGGAACCTTATCCGAGTCGTCGCGCGACTCGGTATCAAAAAGTACAAACTTCAAAAAACGTTTTAATACATAATCTTTTATCTCACTCATATCGGGAATTTGTTTATTTGTCCGTAAAATTAATTAATTGAACCATTAAGCACAAATTTTACAGGCAAATCTTTTCAAGTATTTAAGAGTAAAAAGAAAAACCAAGCAAAAAGCCCTATTGTTCTCTTCTTGATAATGATTAAACAGAGAATCTATGAAAATTAAAAATGTAAAAGCACGCGAGATTTTAGACTCTCGCGGTAACCCCACAGTGGAGGCTGAAATTATGCTTGAAGATGGTACCACTGCAAGTGCATCTGTGCCATCGGGAGCATCGACTGGAGAAAATGAAGCACTGGAGATGCGCGACGGAGATGAACGTTACGGTGGCAATGGCGTTCTGAAGGCTGTAAAAAACATTAATCGCGACATTGCGCCACACATCGAGGGATTATCGGTCTTTGCACAGCGCGAGATAGATTTTAAGATGATTGAGGCAGATGGCACCGACAACAAAAGCAACTTGGGAGCAAATGCCATATTAGGAGTATCGTTAGCTGTTGCAAAAGCCGCCGCCGCAACATTACGCATACCCCTTTATAGATATTTGGGTGGCGTAAATGCCCATGTCATGCCCGTTCCCATGATGAACATTATAAACGGTGGCAAACATTCCGACTCACCTATAGCCTTCCAAGAGTTCATGATACGCCCAATAGGCGCAAGCAACATAAGCGACGCCATAAGAATGGGGGCAGAAGTATTCCAAGCCCTCAAGAAACTTCTTAACAAACGCGGATTGAGCACAGCTGTGGGCGACGAAGGAGGGTTTGCCCCAAAGCTGCAAAATATTGAAGACGCGCTCAACTGCATAGTCAGTGCCATAAAAGATGCAGGCTACAAAGCCGGCAAAGAGATAAGCATCGCCCTCGACTGCGCAGCATCGGAATTCTATCACGACGGAATATACGACTATGGGATATTTGAAAAAGATGGAGCACGCCTCGATTCCACCCGGCAAACCGAATTTCTCACCCGTCTTATAAAAAAATACCCCATCGACAGCATCGAAGATGGAATGGCAGAAAGCGACTGGGAGGGGTGGAAAGAACTCACAAAAGCCATTGGCGACCGGTGTACACTTGTGGGAGACGACCTGTTTGTTACAAACAAATGGTTTCTGCAACAGGGTATAGAAAAGAGGTGCGCCAACGCCATACTTATAAAGCCCAATCAGATAGGCACGCTAAGCGAAACATTCGACACCATAGAGCTCGCAAAGCGCAACGGCTACAAAACCATAATAAGCCACAGGTCGGGAGAGACAGAGGAGACCTTTATAGCCGACCTCGCCGTTGCCACCAATGCCGGACAAATAAAAACCGGCTCAATGAGCCGCGGCGAAAGAATAGCAAAATACAATCGCCTGCTGCGCATCGAGGAAGAGATGCGGCGACAAGCGACCTACGATAGCTCACTTTAATACCAAAGCCCATAAACACCTCCCCGCCACATCACTGCGGCGGGGAGGCTCTCATACAATCATTTATAGTACATGTATATTCAAAGAACTACACACACTACGTCATTTAATTAAAGCAATTTCTACATATATACAAATAATCGACTGTTAATAAGCGTTTTATCATATCGCAACACGCTGCGATTGCAAATTCAAATAATCCATTATGGCACACTCTATAAGTTCGTGCCCAGCATCATTGGGGTGGATACCATCTTCACATATATAATCGGCATAATTCTTGCGCTCAAGAAAAACCGAAGTAATATCGATAACCGGCACGCGCTTCATCACTCCCAGACGGAAGATTTCCATATTATACCGCTCATGCCAACGGTCTATTGTGAGCACTGTACCACCCAACCAACGTAAAATATTATCACCGTTAAGCCCTTTGGAGACATGAGTAAAGAAACGATTAGGTTCAAGCACCGGCAACGACAGCAATACAGGCTTAGCACCTAAAGACTTAGCAAAATCTATTAATTCGGAATAATACTTTACGAATAGCTCTATCGGAGTATTAGAGCAATGCTCTTCGCATGGATTTTCAGCTATGGCAGCCCAGTTATAATCGCAGTCATTGCCACCATATTCAAAGAGAACATAATCACTGCGCTTCACCTTGTCGGCATAACGTGTAACAAATTTCTTTCCTTGCGACACCACCCCGCCAAAACGGGCAAAATTCTCCACTTCTATACCAAGATTTCTGCGACAACGGGCAGCAAACCCCATATCACTTATCTTATATTTTATACCATCGGAAGGGCTGTTCTCCTTATCAACCACAATACCTTTCATCACAGAATCGCCAAAAGCGCACACCGATTTCAAATCTATTTTCATATACGTTTTGTTTTTACGGGTGCAAAAATAGACACACCATCAAATTGAACAAAAAGAAAGGGAACTTACACCTTTTATCGGGGCGTTTTACTCACATTAGGGGTAAAATTCTGTTATTTGTGGTAAACGCGACAAGAACGCGAAACAAGGAAACAGTAGCCAAAGAGGGACTGTTGCCGCAAAACAAAAAAAGCGGGCACCTTTTACAAGATGCCCGCCTATGGGGTGGGTAAGCTACCTACATCGCGCCGCTACAACCAACTACCTTTGCTGCGGTCAAGCCCTGGAGGATTCATCAGGAGCTGGCCGTATAGGACTTACCCATACTGAGTGCAAAGGTACAACTTTTTTCTTTTCCTGCAAAATTTAGAAGAACAAATTATGCATTACAAGGAATTTGTGCATAAAAAGCGAATAAAGATACTTAAATCCACAGCAACGCTCATTTTTTGACATTTTTTGAAGTTTAATTCTTAAAAATATTACAAAAAACGTTCAATTATAACAAATATTATTACTACTTTTGCAACGGTCTTATTAAATAAATAAGGTCATACGCGAGCAAAACAAGGAAGCTACCGCGTTTTTGATAGGTTTTTGCAAGCCACATTGCAAAGACCCGAATAATTTATTTGTATAACATTGATAAACAAATAACTTTTATTATTAACTAAATTCTTTAACTTATGAAGAAAATTTTACTTTCAATTCTCTGCTTGTTCAGCGCACTTGCGATGAATGCAGAAAAAACTTATTCCTACACATTTGAGAGTAAACAGTTTTCCGACAACGGAACTGTTGCTCTTGGCGATGTAGAATGGACTTTGACAGGAGAAGGTGGTGCTTATTGGGGCTTTGACACCCAGAACGGCAAAGGTCAGCAGTTTGGTTCAAGCAGCAAGCCCTACACTACCATGACATTCTCAACAAACGGTATTGCCGGCACTATTACCGAGATTAAAATCAACACATCAGGTGCAAGTTCTATCGCCGGTACATTAGATGTTACAGTGGGTGGCAATGCTTTTGGTTCTCAAATTACATTAACCAAGACAGCAACTGACTACACATTCACAGGCGAGGCAAGCGGTGAGATTGTTTTCTCTTATGCACAGACTTCTTCAAAGGCTATTTACATTAAGTCTATCGAGGTTACTTACACCGCAGCAGGAGGCGAAGTTGCAACACTTTCAAAGCCCGTTGCATCGGTTGAACCCGGTACTATCTACAACACAACAACAGTTGAGTTGAGCAGCGAGAGCGAGGGTACTATCTACTACACAACCGATGGTACAGAGCCCACAGCAGAATCTGAAGTTTACAGCGGAGCCATCGCCATAAGCGAGTTTGGTGCAGCAACAACCATCAAGACAGTTGTTATCAACGGCGAGGAGTATAGCGATGTTGCTACATTCTCATACACACTTAAAGTTGCAGACCCCGTATTCTCTCACCCCAATGGCGTTTATGAGAAATTGACTGGTATGGATGCTTTGACATTCACAACAGAGACCGAGGGCGCAACTATTCTCTATAACAACCGCGGTGGCGACCCCATCACAGAGGGTTCTAAATCTTGGGGTAGCCTTTCTGTGCTTTCTACAGCAACAGTTAAAGCAGTTGCATTTGTAAAGACAGAAGCCGGCGACTCTATTTTCAGTAATGTAGTAACAAGATATTACACAATTTCTCCCGTTAAGCCCTTCAAGGTTGCTACAGAAATTGTAAGCGGTACAAAATACCTCATCAACTACGAGGGTATTGTTGCGGAACCTCACTACACAACTACCAACTATGGTTACATGTACACAGAGGATGTTACCGTAAACGGCGACTTCATTGAGACACATGAGTACTATGGTTTCACAATCACCGAGACTGAGACAGCAGGTGAGTACACCATCATGGATGCAAACAACCGCTACTACTACATGAACGACGGTTACAACAATTTCGCTGCCACAGATGACATCACAGAGATTGGCGATGCAGCTATCTGGACAATCGTTATCGAGGACGACTGCACTGCAACCATTACCAACAAGGCTACAGGCAAGAACATCTCTTATAGCACATCATACAAAAACTTCGAGTCTATCGAGGGTGGCGCAAATCTCCCCACACTCTACGCAATAGGCGAGTACCCCACTCTCACCATCACTCCCGAGAACTGGAGTACAGTTGAGAGCATAACAACTATAACAATCACTTGCGAGCAGGGTATTGCACTCAACGAGAGCGATGAACTCTATGCTACATACCGCGACCCCGATTGGAATACAGGACTTGATTTGGGTTATGGCAAAGTGAGCGAGGATGGCAAGAGCGTTGTTTACGAGCTCGCTACTCCCCTTGATGCAAACGGTGATTATTATATCACATTCCCCGCAGGTCTCTTTACACTCGATCCCAACGGCTTGGCTGTTGCCAGCGAGCAGGAGTCTCTCGGACTCACAGTTGAGAACCTCAACGTTCTTGAGCTCACATACGCTAACCCCGGCAATAACAGCAACGTAAAGAGCATCGAATACCTCTATTTCGAGTTTAACCAAGATATCACCGACAATGTTAAGGGTGCAGTTATCACAGACCAAAACGGTAAAGAGTATCCCTTGAGCGTTACTTATACCGACGGATGGGGCGAGAGCACTCCCTACAATGCATTGTGCTTGAAGACCGCTGAGCCCATCACAGAGCCCGGTACATACACATTCGTATTGAAGAAGGAGTACATCGCATCGGTAAACAACGCAAGCGTTACAATCAGCGAGGATGCAACATACACATTCAACATCGTTGAGGGCTTGAAAGTAACAAGCGTATCACCTGTTGAGGGTGCTGCAGCTACAGAAATCAGCGAGATTGTAATTGACTTCAACAACTACGTTTACCACGACTATATATCTTCTATTTGGGTAATGGATGAGAATGGCACCGAGTATGAATTTGTTAAGGATGCCGAGAATCTCGAGGACAACACATTGAGCATCAAGTTCATTGCAACTACTCCCATTACAACAGCCGGTACATACATGTTTACTCTTCAGGAGTATGCAGTATATGGCTACGACAGCAGCTGGAATATGGAGACAATCCCCACTCAGACATTCACCATCGTATTCGATGGCAGCTCTATCACAAGCGGCATCGAGGATGTTGTTACCGAGGGTGAGGGCGAGAAGGTTATCTTCGACCTTACAGGCCGCCGCGTTAAGGAAATTAACAAAGCCGGTATCTACATCATCAATGGTGTTAAGACAATTGTTAAATAATTTTATTTGACAATTAATACCCAACAGGCGCAACCGTGGTTGCGCCTGTTTTTTTTACACAATAACGCAAGCGCGCACAATTATATATTTTCAATAATTGGATATTTTTACTATCTTCGCCCGCAAAAGCAAAAAGAGACGAACAATGGAACAAGAAAACATAAGAAGCATCAGCGAAAGAGCCATGTTCTACGGCACCATATTCGGCGGAGTGATGATAGCCACAAACATATTCTACCTGTTAGGGTTAAGTTCCCAAACATTTTCAATACTATTTCTTCTGTTAATATTCTCCTCGCCGATAATAGCAGGCAAGCTCGCACTACACTACCGCAAGAATGAGCGCGAGGATAGTATGAGTTTCTTTCAAGCATGGCACTTTCTCACCATAGTGTATATATGCGCAGCCATACTCACAGCAATATCCCAGTTCATATATTTCACATTCATGGACAACGGATATTTCATGGACACCATATTGCAGCAGTTCGACGCATTGACAAGCATGGAAGGTATTGATGCGACACTGCGCGAGGAACTCGCAAAGACCGCCTCCCTGCTACGTTCTTTGAGCAACCGCGACATCATTTTGCAGATTTTCAGCACAAATATCATCATATCACCCATCATTACAGTTTTTATCGCTATTTTTGTACGTAAAACAAAGAAATAAATCAAGTATTATAAGATGGATATTTCCGTAATTATACCACTTTACAACGAAGCAGAATCGTTGCCGGAGCTCGCACAATGGATTGAGCGCGTGATGAAAGAGAATAATTTCTCTTATGAGGTTATCTTCATAAACGATGGCAGCACCGACGATTCGTGGAACGTGATTGAAAAACTCGGCGAAAAGAACCCCGCCATTCATGGAATAAAGTTCCGCCGCAACTATGGCAAGTCGCCCGCGCTCTATTGCGGATTTGAGCGCGCTGCAGGCAATGTGGTGATAACTATGGATGCCGACCTGCAAGACAGCCCCGATGAAATTCCTTTGCTCTACAAAATGATAACAGAGGAGGAATATGACCTCGTTTCGGGCTACAAGCAAAAGCGTTACGACCCGCTCAGCAAGACACTGCCCACAAAGCTTTTCAATGCCACAGCACGCAAGGTATCGGGAATAAAGAACCTTCACGACTTCAACTGCGGGCTCAAAGCCTATCGTAACGAGGTTGTAAAAAGCATCGAAGTTTATGGCGATATGCACCGCTACATTCCCTATCTTGCCAAAAATGCCGGTTACTCAAAGATTGGTGAGCTTGTGGTGCACCATCAGGCAAGGAAATATGGCAAGAGCAAATTCGGAATAAGCCGATTCTTCCACGGCTACCTCGACCTTATGTCTCTGTGGTTCCTGTCTAAGTTCGGGTATCGTCCCATGCACATCTTTGGTCTTTGGGGAACAATAATGTTCTTCATAGGATTTATAGCAGCATTCATCTTGGGAGCAAACAAGCTCTACTCGCTCGCCTGCGACCACCCGGCACGCCTTGTAACAGATTCCCCATACTTTTACATTGCGCTGACCATGATGATTTTGGGCACACAGCTATTCCTCACCGGCTTTATTGCCGAGCTTGTGAGCCGCACATCACAAGAGAGAAACAAATATAACGTAGCCAAAGAATTTTAACAGAGATGACAAGCAAAAAGAGAAACATAACAGCAACACTCGTTGCCACAGCCATGCTATGCATCATGGCAATGGCAGCCTGCGACAAGGGATACGATTGCGAGCTCAATAACACCTCGTACGACAATATAGGTTTCTACACCATTGAAGATGGCAAAGAAGAACCTTACACCTATCCCTCACCACTCACCGTATCGCTGATGGTAAACGGGGAGGACCAAATAATGGAAAACCACCTGTTCGACGCCGGCGAGGTATCGCTCCCCATGAGCTACACCTATGACTGCGACACAGTTATCTTTCATTACGACGACGGGCTGCGCGACTCGCTCTACATCACTCACACCAATGAGCCATATTATCAATCCATGGAGTGCGGAACACTTATGTTTCACAAATTGGAAGAGCTCAAACATACCAACGTGTGGATTGAAGATGCTGTAATTGTGAACAAGAATGTAAATTTTGAAGGACATGAAAATATTAAGATATATTTTTATAAGTAGCATACTGCTCTCGTTTGCCATAGGCTCTGCCGCACAGGAGAAAAACGAAAGCAACATAAGCAAGCCTTGGGAGTTCAAAGGGATAAGCGTAGGAGCAGACCTCTTTGGCTACATCGGACGCATAATGAACGACTACACAAGTGCCGAGGTTGCCGTCAGCGCAAATTTCGGAAACCGCTTCTTCCCCGTCGTGGAGATTGGATACGGCAGCACCGACACCACCGACGAAACGACACGCATATATTACAAATCGGGCGCGCCCTATTTTCGCGTTGGATTAGATTACAATTTTCTTTACAAAAAGAGCGGAGAACTGAGCAACTACAAGATAATGGGCCTGGTGCGTTACGGACAGACCACGGCAAAATACGATGTTACCACCCCGCCCTTGACAGACCCAGTATGGGGGAACAGCACATCGCTCTCGCTCACCGATGTGGAAGCCAGCTGCTCATGGCTGGAATTTGGTGTAGGCGTGCAGGTTAAGGTGTGGAAGAACCTCCACATGGGCTGGAGCCTCAGATATAAATCGAGAATGAAAGAGGGAAAAGGCGACAATTCGGATATATGGTATATCCCAGGATATGGCGAGAACAAAAGCGGCAGCTTCGGCGGCACATACAACATAATTTACAATATCCCGTTTGGTAAAAAATAAGAAACCATTTGAATTTATATCGTCGGTTTCTATAAGAAATATCTTTATTATAAACTTAAACAGCTTCTAACAACAATGAAAGCGTGGCAAATTATATTCCTCTTATTCCTTATCGTAGGCAGCATATATGTGATAAGCCACAACACGCCTTACAGGAGCAACAGCGGAAAGGTGTTCGGCACCTATTATAATATAACATACCAGAGCGACAAGGAGCTGCACAATGAAATAAAATCCACCCTTGCACAGGTTGATGGCTCGCTATCTACATTCAACAAGCAGTCTGCAATAAGCGCGATAAACAACAACAGGGATATCGTGCCCGACGAGATGTTCTTGCAGGTCTTTACCCTTGCACAAGAAATCTCAAGAAAAACCAATGGTGCATTTGACATCACCGTTGCCCCGCTTGTAAACGCATGGGGGTTCGGCTTCAAGAACGGGCTGCCCACCGACTCCGCAGCCATAGACTCCCTGCGCCAATATGTGGGATACACAACCGTTGCATTGCAGGATGGAAAAATCATCAAGCAACACCCGCAAACCATGCTCGACTGCAGTGCCATAGCCAAGGGGTATGGATGCGACATGGTTGCCCGCACACTCGACGAGGCAGGCGTAACAAATTATATGGTGGAGATTGGTGGCGAAATTGTTGCCAAAGGCATAAACGACAAAGGGAAGAACTGGGCTGTGGGAATAAACAAGCCCATAGACGATGCCGCAGGACAGAACAACAGCCTGCAGGAAATTGTGCGCATAAGCGGCAAGAGCATGGCAACATCGGGCAATTATCGCAACTTCCGCTACGAGAACGGGCGCAAGGTGTCACACACAATAAATCCCAAAAGCGGCTACCCCGTAACCCACAGTTTGCTATCGGCAACAGTAATAGCCGACAACTGCGCCACTGCCGACGCCCTCGCCACCGCTTTTATGGTGATGGGAGTGGAAGAGGCTGTCGCCTTCTGCAACAAAGACAACAGCATCGATGCCCTTTTCATTTACAGCGACGAGAAAGGCAACCTGCAAACCTGCGAAACAGAGAATTTCAAGAGATACAAGAAATAAGAAATAACCAAAAGGGCTTGCCGCGGCAAGCCCTTTTGGTTATTTAATGCTATCTATCAAGAACGACAGATTAGAGGTGAACAGCTTCACCGATATTGCCAAAAGAATTATTCCGAAAAATTTACGGGTGAAATAAACACCGCCCTTACCCAATATGCGACTTATACGCTTTGTGGCACTGAGCATAATGTAAACAACCACAGCGTTGGCAAGCAAGCCGGCGAGAATATTAACCGACGAGTATTCGGCTTTCAGCGAAAGGAGCGTTGTGAAAGAGCCTGCACCGGCGAGCAACGGGAACACCAGCGGAACATAAGTGGCATCATTCCCCGCCACGGCAGTATCCTTGAAAATCTCAATATCAAGCACCATCTCCAATGCCATGAGGAAAAGCACCACGGCACCCGCCACGGCAAAAGAGTTTATATCCACTGAAAAAAGGCTAAGGATAACATCGCCCATAAAGAAGAATATAAGCATCAGCCCAAAGGCGTAGAGCGATGCTTTCCACGCATTTATGGTTTTGCCCCTGTCGCGCAACGAAATCACCATAGGCATAATACCAATAGGGTCGATAACGGCAAAAAGCACCAAGAATGCACTCGAAAACTCTATCCAGCTAAATGATGACATAATGATTGCATTTTATTTTGGAAACAAATTTATAAGTAAAATTGCAGATGACAAAGAAACAAGAAAAAAACTTGTTATAAAATAATAGCAAAAACACGCGGTTATTTGCAAAAAAAACAGTACCTTTGCGCCCGAATTCTATCAACATAATGTCTAACTCATTAAAGAAAAACAAATTATGAGCACAGAAATTCTAACAGGTACCCCCGATTTTAACTGGGAGTCTTATGAAAAAGGAGAGAACATCTCGGGTCTCTCACACGAGCAGTTGGAGCAGGCCTATAACGGCACTCTCAACAAAGTATCAAGCAGTGAAGTAGTTAATGGTACTGTCATTGCTATCAACAAGCGTGAGGTTATTGTAGATATCAACTACAAACAAGACGCTATTATCCCCATCAGCGAGTTCCGCTACAACCCCGATTTGAAAGTGGGTGACCAGGTAGAGGTTTACATCGAGAACCTCGAGGACAAGAAAGGTCAGCTTAACCTTTCACACAAGAAAGCTCGCGCAAGCCGTTCTTGGGAGCTTGTAAACAAAGCTATGGAAGAGCAGGCTGTTGTTAAGGGCTACATCAAGTGCCGCACTAAGGGTGGTATGATTGTAGATGTATTCGGTATCGAGGCATTCTTGCCCGGTTCACAGATTGACGTTAAGCCCATCCGCGACTACGATGCATACGTTGGTCAGACCGAAGACTTTAAGATTGTTAAGATTAATCAGGAGTTCAAAAACGTTGTTGTTTCTCACAAGGCCCTCATCGAGGCTGAGCTCGAGGAGCAGAAGAAGAAGATTATCAGCACACTTGAGAAAGGTCAGGTACTCGAGGGTACCGTTAAGAACATCACCTCTTACGGTGTATTCATCGACCTCGGTGGCGTTGACGGTCTTATCCACATCACAGACCTCTCTTGGGGTCGCGTAAACGAGCCTACCGACATTGTTTCTCTCGACCAGAAAATCAATGTTGTTATCCTCGACTTTGACGACGAGAAAAAACGTATCGCTCTCGGCTTGAAGCAGCTTACACCCCATCCTTGGGACGCTATCAACCCCGATTTGAAGGTTGGCGACATTGTTAAGGGTAAAGTCGTTGTTATGGCAGACTACGGCGCATTCATCGAGATTGCTCCCGGTGTTGAGGGCTTGATCCACGTTTCAGAGATGTCTTGGAACCAGCACTTGCGTTCAGCTCAGGACTTCATGAAGGTGGGCGAGGAGATCGAGGCTGTTGTTTTGACACTCGACCGCGACGAGCGCAAGATGTCTCTCGGTATCAAACAGCTCAAGGAAGATCCCTGGACAAACATCGACGAGAAATACCCCGTTGGTTCAAAACACACTGCAAAAGTGCGTAACTTCACAAACTTCGGTATCTTTGTTGAGATTGAGGAAGGTGTTGATGGTCTTATCCACATCAGCGACCTCTCTTGGACAAAGAAAGTTAAACACCCCTCTGAGTTCACACAGATTGGTGAGGCTATCGAGGTACAGGTTCTTGAGATTGACAAAGAGAACCGCCGTTTGAGCCTTGGTCACAAACAGCTTTCAGAGAATCCTTGGGACGTATTTGAGACAATGTTCACCGTTGGCTCTATCCACGAGGGTGTTATCACAGAGCTCATCGACAAGGGTGCTGTTGTATCTCTCCCCGAGGGTGCAGAGGGCTTCGCTACTCCCAAACACCTTGTAAAAGAGGACGGCTCACAGGCTCAGGCAAATGAGACTCTCGAGTTCAAGGTAATTGAGTTCAACAAGGAGGCTAAGAGAATCTTCCTTTCACACAGCCGCATCTTCGAGGACGCTGCTAAAGAGGAGGAGAAGGCAGAGAAGAAAGCCGCAGCAGCAGCTCGCAAGAGCAAGAAAGCCGCTGAGGAGGCTGCTCCCGCTATTCAGAACCAGGCAGCATCTACCACACTTGGTGACATCGATGCTCTCGCTGCTTTGAAGAGCAAATTGGAGGGTAACGCTGAGTAATCTACGTTATTCAAAATAACATCAATAATCCGAAGCCCGTGGGCTTCGGATTATTTTTTGTACCTGTAATAAGTAAATGAGAAAGAAATTTCGCTATCTTCGCACAGAAGAAAGAGAAAGGCAATGGATATTTTTGAAGTACACATATTGGGATGCGGCTCGGCACTGCCAACCACACGACACAACGCAAGCTCACAAGTGGTGCGCGTGGGCAACAAACAATATATGATAGATTGCGGCGAGGGCACACAGCTGCAACTGCGCCGCTCACACGTTCACTTTGCATTCATAAACACAATATTCATCTCCCATCTTCACGGCGACCACTGCTTCGGGCTCATAGGCATGATATCAAGTTTCGGACTACTGGGACGCACAGCCCCATTGCACATATACGCCGACCCCATGCTGCGCAACCTCATGCAACCACAGCTCAATTTCTTCTGCAAGGAACTTAAATACAAGGTGATATTTCACGATATTGATGCAAGCATGCATGCACTTATTTACGAGGACAGCGCAATCACCGTGCACACCCTGCCACAAAAGCACCGCATCCCCTGCTGCGGTTTCCTCTTCAAGGAGAAACCCAAAAAAAGACACATAAGGCGAGACATGATTGACGCCTACAATATCCCCACATACAAAAGAAACGGAATAAAAAACGGCGAGGACTACATTACCCCCGAGGGAGATATAATACCCAACGCGCGACTCACAACCGACGCCGACCCCTCACGCAGCTACGCCTATTGTTCCGATACACTCCCCTGCCCCGAAAATTGCCCACACATAAAGGGAACCGACCTCCTCTATCACGAAGCAACATTTGCAAAGAGCGAGGCGGTGCGCGCCACAGCCACCTTCCACTCCACAGCCGAACAAGCCGCCACCATAGCCAAAGAGGCAGAGGCAAAGAGACTCATCATAGGACATTTTTCATCGCGATACGAGGACGACAACACACTGCTTGCCGAGGCAAAAGAAATTTTCCCACATAGCGAACTTGCCGCAGAGGGAAAATGCTTCAAAATATAAACAAAGGATTAAACCTTTTGCCATAGGTACAATCTAAAAATAGATTGCACAAAAACCACGCACAACAAATGAGCGACAAAAGCAGTATAAACGAACAGGAGATAATAGCCGCGCTTGCCCATGAAAAGACACGCGAGGCTGCCTTTTCGGCAATCATAAAGAAATACAGCGAACCGCTCTATTGGCACATAAGACGCATGGTGCTCTCGCACGACGATGCCAACGACCTGCTACAAAACACATTCCTCAAAGCGTGGAGCAACATCGACAAATTCCGTGGAGAAGCACAAATATCCACATGGCTCTACCGCATCGCAGTAAACGAGACACTCACCTTCATAGGCAAAAACAAAAGCGAAATTATATCACTAAACACCCCCGAGGGCGAGATTGCCAACAGATTGGAAAGCGACACATACTTCTGCGGCGACACAGCCGATGCTCTTTTCCACGAAGCCATCAGCCGCCTTCCCCACAAACAACGCCTTGTGTTCACAATGAAATACTTCCAGGAAATGAAATACGAGGATATGTCAAAGATACTCAACACCAGCGTGGGAGCGCTCAAAGCATCGTACCATCTCGCAGTAAAAAAGATAGAAAACTTTTTAGAAGAGACAGATTAAACCTTTTACCACATATGTAATCTAATAAACGAAAGGGTAAAAAAATGAAAATAGAAGATTTCAAAAACAGACAGCCATTCAGCGTGCCCGAAAACTATTTTGAGCAGTTCGGCAGCAACATGATGAACATGTTGCCCAAAGAACATGCAGCAAAAGAGAAAAAAAGCCGCACAACAGCCCTGCCCCGCATTGCCCGCTACATAAGCTACGCAGCAATGATAGTGGTAGCATTTGTTATTGGCACCACCCTTATCATTAACACCACCAACAACAGCAACAACACAGCCAACGAGGAGTATTACGAAGGAGAGTACATCGACGAAATGCTAAACAACTATCCCATCGACGACTACACCTTCTACTGCTACCTCACCGGCAACGAAATGAACTAAAAAGCAAAGATATGAAAAGAGCAATCATAACCCTGTCGCTAATAGTAATCACCCTGCTGGCGGCAAACGCACAAGAACAACAGAAACCCAAAGGCGAAAGACGCCGCTTCTCACCCGAGCAGTTCCAAGCCAAGCAACGTGGTTACATAACAGAAAAAGCCAAGCTCACACAAGAGGAAGCCGATGCTTTTTTCCCCCTTTTCTTTGAACTGCAAAAAGAGAAATTCCGCATAGAGCGCGAAGCACGCAGCAAGGTTATTAAAGAGCGCGGGCAAAAACTCACCGACGAGCAGTGTAAAGAACTGCTCATAAACGGTGCCGATGCACGAATAAAAATTGCCGAGCTTGAAAAAGAGTATATAGCAAAATACCTGAATGCCGTATCGGCAAAAAAACTGCTCGACATACAGCGCGCCGAGCGTAGCTTCCAGAACTATATGCTCAAAAGCATCTCCCGCGACGGAGCACCCCGCAAGGAGCATCAGAAAGAACGTACAAGGCTGCATCTCGACGATTAACATCAACCTAACGAGACACACCTACACAAACATATTACCGCCATTGAGTGTAACAACTCAATAACTTGTTTTTCATAGATTTTAATGGTCGCTAAGGCGAAGCCGGGCTAAGAAAAAACACAGTGCAATATATCTCCCCTTTCATCGCACCGTGTTACAAAAAAATTCAAAGCCCCTTCGCCTTAGCTTCGTTACTGAGGTGTGGCAAAGTTTTTTACAAGAAACCCGCCATAGACACTGGTTTGTCTATGGCGGGTAACTATCGTTGTTCTTATTTACATCGAACTCGTGTTAATATAATACAATTCTATACTTTCCACTGAAAGGTAAACGACCTTCAAAAGTTCCGCTAAAATTGCCTTCAACAAGAATTTCAGCACCAACTTTATTGATTGAAGTTACTGTATGCACGCCATTTTCGCCAAATAAATATGAGCCGTTGAGTTCATAACTAATATCAAAGTCGAGATTTCGTGGATTTCCATCAGGACAGAATCTGTAATTGCCTGTTGATGCACTTGCCACCTTCTCAAGGTCGGAATAATAAGTGAGCATAAAATCTACAGGATAAGTCTCTCCACTCTGTATAAAACTATATTGAGAGCTTCTTGAAACAGAGGTTGATTCCAAGGCTGTTGTCATGGTGTTTCCGTTAATGGTTATTTCAAAGAATTCGCCACCCGGAGAACCACCACCGTTGTCATCATCACTGCAAGAAACCAAACTGAATGCAGAAACTGCAAACATAAACATTGCTAAAATTTTACTGATTGTTTTCATTTTGATTCTTTTAAAAGATTCATAATTCTGTTACTTTGTTTTGTATATCATCTTCACAGGTTTGTAGCAAATGTTGTCCCACTTATTCAACACCGTACCCTTGTCGGTGTCAAATGCCCATACGCTACCATTCTTGCCTTCCTGAGCCGGTTCATAGAAAGAGACATAAGTAACATTCTGGTCGGCACTCATCTCAAAGCCTGTAATTACAGCAGTTTCACTGCCAACGGTGAGATGCGTTGTTGCCGCTGTAATCTGCTGTGTTGTGGTGTAGTTCCACTTGCGCACTTTGTTACCCTCGGCATAGAACATTGAAAGATAAGTCTTGCT
Source organism: uncultured Bacteroidaceae bacterium (assembly GCA_964423665.1). Lineage (GTDB taxonomy): Bacteria > Bacteroidota > Bacteroidia > Bacteroidales > Bacteroidaceae > HGM04593. The sequence continues at coordinate 22,899 of CAYRFX010000029.1, forward strand.
GGCAATACATGGGGTGTTCTCGTCGATGAACAATTCGTTAGGACCAATCATAGAGAAGCCTCCATTATCAAGCAGGATAAAACCGGTATCATATTTACCCCAAAAACAACTCTCTATAATACTTCTGTAATACATTTTGTCTTTTTTAGTGAGAACAATAACCTCATAACCATCAAGCTTGATTTGCTCGGCAGAGGCTCTGATAGTAACCATAGTCACAAATTCCTTACCGGCAAAATAGTTCAAAGAGGAAAAATTCTCATTTGTACGCGACAAGTGGCGTTCAGTACTCATATAGAAAGGGCCATAGCCACCATTATAAAGGTTGGCAAGAGCCTTTGCATCTTTATCCCACACAACCATTGCATAGCGACCGCCTCCATCGTCAAAGTGAGTTGCCTGCGAATAGGTGTATGCAAGCTTTTGAGAAGGCTCCACGGCTGCATTTGTTACCGAGAAGTTATACATCTTGCCATCTTCAGAGAGCATGGAGAAAGGCAACACATAACCTGCATAGCTCGATGGCATAAGTATCTTTGTGGGCTTGAATGTGGGATACTCGGGCACGGTAAACATATTCTCCACGACAAAGGTCTTTTCGTTCAAATAGTAAATGGCAGGCGCATCACCTGTTGCACCACCACCCTGACAAGCTATAAAAACGGTTGCATCGGAATGAAGCATATCTATCGGGTTGTTGGCAAAATAGATATCCTCGTTGTTCAAGGTGAGCAACTCTTCGGTTGTAAAGGTACCTACCTCATCGGCATTGGCGGGTTTCTGCATGAAAGAGAGTACCGGACGCCCGTTGTTGTCTGCGCTAAGCACCATAATACCTTCCTCATAAGAGTTTAACCATTCATTTGACACATTATTATAAACATAATATTTACCTTTCTCAAAGTTTAAATTGCCTGTAGGCAGCTTAAACTCAGCATCATCGATGTATTTACCACCAATATAGGCATTGGGTTTTTCCGCTTCATTGTATAACTTATCATTTACAAAAGCGTATTTATAGTTATTATAGGTAAAGAACGAAGAAAGAGCTGTGCCATTGTAATTTTCCAATGAGCCAATTTGCGAGTTGTTGAATATCAACAAGAAACAATCGTAATTTGCGTGCAATTTTATCACATCACTCGTTGCATCTATTTCTATCTGCTCGTCAAATATAAAAGAGCATTTTTCTTGAATATTATCACCATCGGCGGTTGATCTTCCAACAATGCGATAAGTACCAGTGTTCAATGTTACGAGGTCGTGATTTCCCCATACGCCATTAAAAGTATATACAACACCTGTGTTTACCTCTGTAAATGTGAGAGTGTATGTTGGTGCAACAAGTTCCCCACTTTTAATCTTTTCATAGAACTCATTAAACACGCCTTCGTTTGTTGTAGCACGGGACATTGCTCCACTATTAGATGTGTCGAGGGTGTAAATAAATGTAACTTTTACTTTATTGGGGTCTTGCAATTCCTCGCTGTCATAATTGTTAACACAGGACACAAAAGCAAGTGTAGATATTATTACAAGAATAAATAACGCTAAAATTTTACATAGGAGTTTCATAATCGTATCCAAGAGTTCGATTCACTACTGTCCACTAAAAATTGTGGACGATTAAAAATTAAATAAACTTGGTTCAC
>CAYRFX010000030.1:0-23454 GCA_964423665.1 uncultured Bacteroidaceae bacterium
AATATTTTCATTCACTTTGGCGAGTTTTTTTTTATCTCATGGGCATTTCATATTGGTCAATATATTGGGGTTGAACCTATAAGCAATGGCTTTCTTGTGCTTTTTGCGGTCATTGCCGTTGTTTCTCCGTTGTGGTATATTATGTGCGCATCGTAGTTGGTGCTTATAGCCTCTCCTGCAATTATTGCAGGTGCCCACTCCTTTGATTCTATATATAGGGTTGTGGCGGCAATTATGGTAGATTGCATCTCCTCTATTGTGGTCGTTTCTCCGTTACCGATATTCATTGATATGTTGCACCCTTTGGGCGTTATGTTGCTTGCTTTGCCGTTACTGTCGGTTGTAAACTGCATTCTGACGGTGCATTTTCTTATACTGCTGCAGTTTGATGTGTTGTCTGCCGGCAGTTCTTTAATGTTTCTATATTCATAGAATGTCTCGTTTGCATATTCGGCAATTTTGTTGTTTGCGGGTTGTGTTACTGGAACCGTGTCGGCTACAATGGCTATTATCCCTTTTGTTGTAATTGCCTGCTCGTTTGTTTTTTGCTTTCTTTTGCCTGCTGTGATTGGTAAGGCTGTTTTTGGTTTTTCAGCCTTTTCCGTTTGCTCTTCTGTTGTCGCAATCCTTTCTGTAACCGCGGGTGGCGGTGTTTCTTGCAGGGTGTCGGCTGTAGTTTTTTTGTAGATATATTCGGGCTTGGCAAACAGCAGTAAAAGGAGAATTGTTGCCGGTATGAGGTATGACCATTTTGCTTGTTGCAGGCGACCCGACTCTTTGCGTGCCATCATGACAATTCTTTTGCGCGCGTTGTTTGTGCCAAAATTATTTACAAGGGATAGTTCTGTGTCGCCTATTGCCTTCTTCAATATCAGCAATTGATATGCGCGTGTGTCTCCGTGGTGCAGTATCACATATCTGTCGGCTTCATACTCGTGCAGGTCTTTTATGTCGTTCTCCAGCAGATAGATGAAAGGGTTGAACCATTGAACGGCTTTTATAACCCCAAGCAGGAGCATGTCGTATGAGTGTTTATGGTGTATGTGCCCTTTCTCGTGCAGCAGAATCTCATTGCCACACTCCTTGTAATCGCTTGCGGATATTACAATGTGGCTGAACCAGCTGAACGGTGCTGTTTCGTTTGCATGGCAGTGGATTGTTATGTCTCCCTCTTTGTCGCGCCATAGTGTGCCGCGTTTTATACAACTTATAGTCCTTGCCACAGCTATTATGGTCCACAACAGGGCTGCGGCTGTGCCTGCAAAATATAAGATTGTGGCGTTTCTCCAAGTAATAATGCTCTTATTGTCTGCGGGCATTAATATCTGTTTTACGTTGTGCAGTGCAGTTGCCTCCTTGTTATGCTCGTGGAGAATATTCTCTTTTGCGGGGCTATCCACCTCCACGGTGAACCGCAGTACAAAAGCAGGCAGGAGTGCCGATACAATCAATGTGCTCAGTAGCAATTTGCGGTTGAGGCTCGCGAAGGTCTCTTTCCGGAGCAACAGTGCAAACGGCGTGTATAACACGGCAAGGCACAAAGCCCATTTGAGTATATATATAAAAATCGTCTCCATAGTGCTTTTGTAATTATTCTTTCGGAAAAAGGAGAGTAAATTAATATTAGATGTGAGTATTAATGCGAGTTCTGTATTATTTCCAAAAGTTCCTTTATCTCCTGTTCGCTCAACTGTTCTTTTTCCACGAAGAATTTCACCAACGAACTGCCCGACCCGCCAAAAAAGGAGTCTTTTACCTCTTTTATCACCTGGTTGGTGTAGTTATCTTTGCTTATGAGGGGGTAGTAGGTGTGTGTCTTTCCACTTAATTTGCGAAACTCTACAAACCCTTTGTTGAGCAGTATTTTAAGAAAAGTAGATACCGTTGTGTAGGCGGGTTTGGGTAATGGGTAACGTGCGATAATGTCGTGAATGCATCCTCCGTCGGGCATATCCCACAGAATTGTCATCACCTGCATCTCGGCTTTTGTGAGTGTGTCGAATTTTTTATTTGCCATAGTATTTAATTTTCTGTTACGGCAAATGTATAACGAAATTTTTAGAAATCTAAGCTTTTAGAAATTAAAAAATGTGTTTGTCCTAAGATTTAACTTTCATTATTAGTAATTGGCGATTTTGCCGACACATGAATATAGGTACTATCGGCAACTGTCCCGCAGAACGATGAGAGCCTCGGGTCCCATGTTAAACAAGAGGTCGGCAATGCTCAAGTGGGGTTGAAAGCCGTGGCGTGTGGCAAATACCTGGTAATAGGGTTGTGTATTTATCTCCTGTATGCCTGCAAGGGCTGCCGGATCGGCTATGCTGCGTATATCCTCAGCATTGTTTTTTGCCGTTTCCACCGCATTTATTTCTGTTTCGGTTGTACGTTCGAGCCCGATTAGCTCGCTCACAACGGCATGCAGGCGCAGGTTGAAGTCCATCAGCCACCCATCGCGCTCCTCATAGAAATGTGCAAAATCATCGGCATAATAGTCGAAGAAAGGGCTTTTGCGGTAAGCGCTCACAATGGCGTTCCAATGGAGATGCCGCCAGTTGCCATGCTCGCTTATACGAATATCTTGCATGGGCTGTTTCCCGCCGGTATGCACAATGGGTATCGTGAGGCTTTGTGTGCCGTTTTCTGTGGCTATGACTGCCCTGTTGCGGAAAGTCTGTTTCACAAAAGGGGCTTCGCTGTCAAAGATAACACCATCGGCAGCATAAAGGCGGGCATAAAAGGGCACTGGTGCCAGATATAGCGGGTGAGCAAGAATCTTCATCTTTTTCTCCTATTTGTAACTATCTACAAAGCGGAAGAGGCGGTTCCAGCGTATCTTCCCGTCGAACCACCCACGGTCTTTGTCGAGTGAGAGCCATATGAGAATGGGTTTGCCCACAATGTGATCCTCGGGTACAAAGCCCCAGCAACGCGAGTCGGCACTGTTGTGGCGGTTGTCGCCCATCATCCAATAATAGTCCATCTTGAATGTGTAGCTTGTGCTCTCCTCTCCGTTTATATATATCTTGCCGTTCTTCACTTTCAGGTCGTTGCCCTCATATACAGCTATGGGACGTTCATATAAAGGAAGATTCTCGAGTGTAAGTTCTACGCTCTCTCCGCGTTTGGGAATCCACACCGGGCCGTAGTTGTCAATGGTCCAGCCTGTGTTGCCGTTGAGCGGGTAGATACCGCGTGTTTCAGTGTTTTCTACCGGTTCTATGGATTTTACAAGGCTTGTATAGCTCTCGAGCTCGCTGCGTGTTTCTGCGGTCAATGGTATGAGATAGCGTCCGTTGCTGTGGCGTGTGAGGTCGTTTTTGCTGATGCCTAACTTGTGGCGTATCCTTTCGTTTATGGGTGCTGCAAACTCTACAAAATAGTTGAACTGTACATTCTGCGGAGCTGCTGTTTTTGTGCCGTTTATGTAAATCTCCTTGTCTTTAATTTCGAGAGTCTCGCCCGGGAGTCCCACACAGCGTTTTACATAGTTCTCGCGACGATCGACGGGGCGCCACATCTTTTCTCCGAAGAGTTCGGGGTGGCGGGCAATATATTGGCTGCCTGCCTTGTAGTAGAGGTTATATACCGCACGCCTGCGCTCGGCGGTGAGGCTGTCCATGACGGGCTTGTTGGGGTAGAGGCTCTCTCCAATGTAATAACACTCGGCATAGTAATCTATCACATTGGGGTTCGTGGTGGCAGTGTCGCCTGCCGGGTAGTTGAACACAACAATATCGCCGTGCTCGATATCCTCCCAGCCTTTCACACGCTCGTAGTCCCATTGTATGCAGTCGAGATAGCTTTTGCCGCCGGTAACGGGCATTGTGTGCTGTGTGAGCGGCATGCTCAGCGGGGTTTGTGGTTTGCGAGCACCATAGTTCATTTTGCTCACAAAGAGGTAATCGCCCACAAGCAACGATTTTTCAAGTGATGACGAAGGAATCACATAGTTCTGGAAGAAGAAAAGGTTTACAAAATACACGGCAACGAGCGCAAAAACTATCGCATCTACCCAGCTCATTATGCCACGCAGCATCTTGTTCTCACTCTTTTTCCACCACCCCCAAGGAATGAATTTTGTGATGTAGTTGTCTATTATAAAGGGTATGGCAATTATTCCTATCCAGCTTTTAACCCACACAAGGAATATGATGTAGAGTGTGAGTATTATGGCAAGGCGTATGTAATCTTTTTTTGTGGGCTTTCTCATTGCGCTGTATTTTGTTGTTAGAAATCAAAGAGATCGTTCATTCCCAAGAGACCATTGTGCTCGTTCACATATTCGGCGGCAAGCACTGCACCCAGAGCAAAACCACTGCGGTTCTTGGCATCGTGTGTGATGGTTATGCTATCGGCTGCCGAGTCGTATGTGATGCTGTGAATACCCGGCACCTCGTCGCGGCGTATAGCATCTATTTTGAGTTCATTCTCCTGTGGCAGTTTACCCTCTGTTACGCTGCCATCGGGGTTGGTGAGGTTGCTCATCACCCAAGAGTTCTTGCGGTTGAGGTTTTCCAAGATACCCTCGGCAAGTGTGATGGCTGTGCCGCTGGGAGCATCGAGCTTGTGAATGTGGTGAGTCTCCTCCATCTGAACATCGTAACCGGGGAAACGGTTCATTATCTTTGCAAGGTAGCGGTTTACTGCCGAGAAAATTGCCACGCCTAAGCTGAAATTGCTTGCCCAGAAGAGAGTCTTGCCCTCCTTCTCGCACAGCTCACGCATCTCTGCCTCATGGTCGCTGTACCAGCCTGTGCTGCCGCTCACCACCTTCACGCCTGCCGCCATAGCCTGCTTGCAGTTGTCGTATGCCACGGTGGGGGCTGTAAATTCTATGGCAACGTCGGCAGAACGGAATGCCTCGCTGCCAAAATCCTCGCGGTTGTCAATATCTATAATAGATACAATCTCGTGTCCTCTCTCCATGGCAATCTTCTCAATGGTTTTGCCCATTTTGCCATATCCTATAAGTGCTACTTTCATATGTATGTTACTTCTGTTTATTCTGTTTAACCGTGCGAAGATAGTGAAAAATCTGTAATCTCGTGTAGCTTTGAAAAATATTGAAACAAGTTTTACATTTTTGCCTTCGGCGAAGTTTAGCTGCGCTCATTGCGTGTGAAAATAAATTTTGTACAACTTTTGCTCGTTTGTATTCATCTTTGAGATAAATCTCGAAAAATTTCTGCATTTACTTTGAAAAATATTCAAGTAAACTTTAAATTTCTCGCTCGTTTGTAGTTATCTTTGTACAAGTATGAATAGAATGAAAGCAAAGCCATTTATCAAATGGGTCGGTGGTAAAACTCAATTATTGGAGGAGGTGCAAAAGTCGCTTCCTGCCGACATGTATTTGCGTAATGAGGTTACCTATATTGAACCTTTTGTTGGTGGTGGTGCGGTGTTGTTTTGGATATTGCAGGCATATCCCAATATAAAACGAGCGATAATTAACGATATAAACGAAGAACTCATTTGTACATACCGAGTTATACAAAGTGATGTTGAAAGTTTAATTAATCTTCTTGCAATCATACAAAATCAGTATATTTCATTAAATCCGGTAGAACGTAAGAACTATTTTTTAGAAAAGCGTAAACTATATAATTCAAAAAAAAGTTCTAACGTTGAAACTGCGGCATTATTTATTTTCTTAAACAGAACTTGTTTTAATGGATTATATCGCGTGAATTCAAGAGGTGAATTTAATGTTCCTCATGGTAAATATGCCAATCCCAAAATTTGTGATAAAGAGAATCTGATAGCTGTATCAAATCTTCTCCAGAGAGTAGAAATACTTTGTGGTGATTTTGAGCAGACAGAGATATATGCAGGTGAGAACTCAATATTTTATTTGGATCCTCCATATAAACCCCTATCGGAAACATCATCATTCACATCTTATACAAAAAATGGATTTAACGATTCAGAACAGTTGCGATTGAGAGATTTCTGTACCCGTATATCGGAACAAAAAACTTATTTTGTAGCGAGTAATTCTGACTCAATGGAAACCTCTGGGAAGTCGTTTTTTGAACAGATATATCGCCAATTTAAAATTAAAAGAGTTTATGCTACTAGACTTATAAATGCAAATCCTGAAAATAGAGGTCAAGTTGCTGAAATTATGATTTCTAATGTATAAACACATTGTCAAATGAAAGATTTTAATTTATTTATTTCTCAGCTTTCCGAAACTAATGCAACATTAGGCTCTTTTACCGATTTTGAAAAAGTTTCTCGTAATGTTGCCAAAATTTCGATTAAATTAAATCAGTTAAATTATTTGTTGGGAAAAACCAATTTAAAGGTAGCTGTGTCTGAGTTATTTGAAGAGAACCCTAAATCTTTTGAGGTTCTTGATATTTTGGTTGCTGTTCGCTCGTCGGAGAATAAGAAGGTGTTGAATGAGAACTTCTGCCCAGTTTTGGTTAAATCATATTTTACAGATATAGATAGTATTTGTACTTTTATTGAAGGTACCGGATTAGCCAATATTTTCGCATCAAACAAGATTACTAATCTTGTAGATTATGTATTTGGTATTGAGGTTGGGCTTGATACAAATGCAAGAAAGAATCGCGGTGGTAACATTATGGCAGGAGCAGTAGCAAAGATTTTTGCAAATGCAGGAATAAGGTTTAGAACAGAAGTAAATAGTACAGAGTTTCCCGAGATTACAGCATTAGGTGCAGACTTGAAGCGTTTTGACTTTGTTGTTGAAACGAAACATAAAACATATTTAATTGAAACCAATTATTATAACGGAGGTGGTTCAAAATTAAATGAAGTTGCAAGAGCGTATTCAGAACTTGCCCCTAAAATTAATCAATATGCATCATTTGAATTTGTTTGGATAACAGATGGGCAGGGATGGCACTCCGCAAAAAGTAAATTGGAGGAGGCTTATAAGATAATTCCCAGAGTTTATAATCTTACATCGATATCTGATTTTATTAATGAATTAAATCTTTAGAATAAAAATTGGTATTGTGATAACCTCTTACTACAAGTCTTCGGATAGGAATTTTACTCTTTTGAAGGGTGATTGTATTGAATTGCTTAATAAGTTCGAGTTTAAATTTGATATGATATTTGCCGACCCGCCATATCATTTATCAAATAATGGATTTAGTGTGCATAGTGGCAAGAAGGTATCTGTTAATAAAGGGGTATGGGATAAATCACAAGGTTATGAAAGAGATTATCTGTTTGACAAAGAATGGTTGTCTGTTTGCAGGGATAAATTAAAAGAAGATGGTACAATATGGATAAGTGGAACATACCATAATATATTTTCTATTGCACGCTGTCTTACAGAACTTGGTTTCAAAATTCTTAATTGTATTACTTGGGTAAAGACAAACCCGCCACCCAATTTGTCGTGTCGCTATTTTACGCACTCTGCCGAGTATATTCTATGGGCTAGAAAAAAACTAAAAACCCCTCATTTTTACAATTATGAACTGATGAAAGAGATAAATGGTGGAACTCAAATGCGAGATGTTTGGAATCTGCCATCTATTGCAAAGTGGGAAAAATCTTGCGGAAAACATCCTACTCAAAAGCCTCTTTGCGTGCTTTCTCGTGTCATTCAAGCATCGACCAAAGAAGGGGCGTGGATTTTAGACCCTTTTGCCGGTAGCAGCACAACTGGTATTGCTGCAAACCTTTTAGGTCGTCGTTATTTGGGTATAGATATTAACGAAGAGTTTCTGCGAATTAGCGAAGCAAGGAAAAAGGAAATAGATGATATAACAAAGCAAAAAGAGTTTATTTGTAAATTACAGAAACAAGCTAAATTGTTATCCAATATACCTTGCAATGATGTTGTGTCAGATATAGAGCCCTTGTATGTGAGGGAACTGCCTTTTTAACAATTCGCATGGTGCACATGCAAGTTTGCATATAAATAAAGCAAGCCGGGCATTGAAGCCCGGCTTGTGGTTATTTCTTCAAAAATTTCTTTGCCAAATACCGGCGCACCGGTTCGTCATACAGTTTTAGGCAGGCGTATGCCAGCAGCAGGCTTGTTATAATAACAATAATTGATATGCCCCAGGTTTCGCCAAATGTATATAGTTCCTCTTTTATCAGCCATTTGTAGAACATATACATAATGGGGTAGTGTATTATGTAAAGCGGGTAAGATATATCGCCCAAAAATTTGTTTACGCGGCCCGTTACATTATCGCCACAGCCACCGCAAGCGCCCATCCACACAATAAATGGGAACAGCAGGGCTATGCACAGGAATTCATAAAGGCTGTTTATGCTTGCCTTGCCGGTGGATGCTATGTATGGCACGGCAAATACTGCTATCAGCAGTGCGCTGCACAGCCAGAATGCTCCTTTTATTTTGCGTGGCTTGAAAGTGCGTGCAAGCAGCATACCCATGGTGAAGGGGAAGAGCATGCGCACAAGACCGCCCCAGAAGTTCACGCTGTCTATAGTCCAGCCCACACCCACCATATTGTAGCCCGATATGTTACCTACAAAGAACCAAGCGTGTGCTGCGCCAAGTGCCACGGCGAGCGTGGCAAGTGTCTTTGTGGGCAGGCGATGTATTATCAGTGCGTATAGAATGTTGCCAATGTACTCGAACCACAGCGACCATGCGGGGCCGTTCAAGGGGAACATCTCGCCGTTGCCGCGCACCTCATAGGGCAGCCCGGGGAGTGCCAGTATCATAAGCATTGTAAAAAGCAAGGCTGTCATTACCCAGCCTGTGGGTGTTATGGTGCCGTTCCACTGCTTGCAACCCTCAAGCAGAAAGGCTGCCACGCCTATTATTGCTCCCATTATAACCATGGGGTGCAGGCGTATGAGGCGGCGTTTGAAGAAGTTGCCAAGGCTCATCTTGCCCCAACGGTCGTCATAGGCATAGCTTATTACAAATCCCGATAGCATAAAGAAGAAATCCACGGCTATGTGCCCGTGGTTGAATGTGGTTATGAGCCCGCTACCGGCTCCGTTTGTGGCCTCGGCGAATGCGAAGCCCTCAAAAATGTGATAGATGACTACCAAAACGGCTGCCACTCCGCGCAGGCCGTCGAGTAACTCGTAGTGTGGTTTGGTATCGGCAAAATATACCGATGAAAGGGTGGTTTTTTGCATTTTATTGTCTGTTCTTTCGTGTTGTTTGGTTGCAAATGTAATATTTCTATTGCGATAATACAATATGGTGCCAACAAGCTCTTTAACGCGTATATTTATATATAAATATTAATTTTATACGCAAAAGTAAAATAAAATAGTTATTTTTGCGAGTTATTCGTAGAATAAACGTAAAGATAAAATTGAGAAACAAAATATAAATCTTCTATGGAAAAGAAATTCAAAAGAACTCTTGTGACATCGGCCCTGCCTTATGCCAACGGTCCTGTTCATATAGGCCACCTTGCCGGCGTGTATGTGCCTGCCGATATTTATGTGCGTTATCTGCGCCTCAAGGGCGAGGAAGTGCTCTTCATCGGTGGTAGCGACGAGCACGGCGTGCCTGTTACTATTCGTGCAAAAAAGGAGGGTATCACCCCGCAGGATGTGGTAGATCGTTACCACAAGATAATAAAAGAGTCGTTCGAGGGCTTCGGTATCTCGTTCGATGTCTATTCACGCACAACCTCGCAAACACACCGCGAGCTTGCATCGGATTTCTTCCGCAAGCTATACGACGAGGGCAAGTTTGTGGAGATGGAGAGCGAGCAGTATTACGACGAGGGCGAGCAACAGTTTCTCACCGACCGTAACATTCGTGGTGAGTGCCCACGTTGCCACGCTGCCGATGCATATGGTGACCAGTGCGAAAAGTGTGGTGCCACCCTCTCGCCAGACGAGCTTATAAACCCCTACAATGCCGATTCGGGCAATAAGCTTGTGAAGCGCAAGACAAGCCACTGGTATCTGCCTCTTGATGCTTACCAGCCGTGGCTTGAGCAGTGGATTCTTAACGACCACAAGGAGTGGCGCAGCAACGTATATGGGCAGTGCAAGAGCTGGCTCGATACCGGTCTTAAGCCCCGTGCCGTTACCCGCGACCTCAACTGGGGTATTCCCGTGCCCGTGGAGGGAGCCGAGGGTAAGGTACTCTATGTGTGGTTCGATGCCCCCATCGGTTACATAAGCAATACAAAAGAACTGTTGCCCGATAGTTGGGAACAGTGGTGGAAGAGCGAGGATACACGCCTTGTTCATTTCATAGGCAAGGATAATATTGTGTTCCACTGCATTGTGTTCCCCACAATGTTGAAGGCACACGGCGACTATGTGTTGCCCGACAATGTACCCAGCAACGAGTTTCTTAACCTTGAAGATGATAAGATTTCCACTTCGCGTAACTGGGCTGTGTGGCTCAATGAGTATCTGGTGGATTTTCCCGGCAAGCAAGATGTGTTGCGCTATGTACTCACAGCCAATGCTCCCGAAACAAAGGACAACAATTTCACCTGGAAGGATTTCCAGGCGCGCAACAATAATGAGCTCGTTGCCGTGTATGGCAACTTTGTGAACCGTGCGCTTGTGCTCACAAAGAAATATTTCGATGGCAAGGTGCCAGCTGCAGGCGAGTTTACCGATTATGACAAAGCTATTATTGCCGAGTTTGTTGATGTTAAGGACAAGGTGGAGCACCTGCTCAATCAATATAAGTTCCGCGATGCACAGAAAGAGGCTATGGAACTTGCCCGCATTGGTAACCGCTATCTTGCCGAGACCGAGCCTTGGAAGGTTGCAAAAACCGACCTTGGTCGTGTTGCCACAATTTTGAACCTCTCTTTGCAGCTGGTTGCAAATCTCTCAATAGCGTTCGAGCCCTTTATGCCTTTCAGCAGCAAGAAACTGCGCGAGATGTTGCAGATGGGTTCTTGTGAATGGGCGAGCCTTGGAAGCATCAATCTGCTTGCCGAGGGTCACGAACTTGGCGAGGTGAGCTTGTTGTTCGAGAAGATTGAGGACGATGTTATTCAGGCGCAGCTCGACCGCCTTGCACGCATAAAGAAGGAGAATGAGGCTGCGGCATATAAAGCCAACCCTATACGCCCCGAGATTGCTTTTGAGGATTTCACCAAAGTGGATATCCGCGTGGGTACCGTGCTCGAATGTACAAAAGTTCCAAAAGCCGATAAATTGTTGCAGTTCAAGATTGACGATGGTCTTGAAACCCGCACAATCCTCTCGGGTATTGCAAAGCATTTCAACCCCGAAGAGCTTGTGGGCAAGCAGGTGTGCTTTGTTGCCAACCTTGCTCCCCGCACAATGCGCGGGATTGTGAGCGAGGGTATGATACTCAGTGCCGAGGACAACGAGGGCAAGCTCTCTCTTCTCACTGTGGCTCCCACTGCAAAACCCGGTAGCGAGGTTAAGTAATGAGCAACAAGGCTACAGATACATTGAAACATGCTGTCGCAAAGAGTTTTCTTTGGGGCGGCATGAGCAATGCTGTGTGTCAGTTGTTCAGCGTCTTCTTCGGGATATATTTGGCACGCATCCTTGGCCCCGACGATTATGGTCCCATAGGCATGCTTGCCATTTTTAATGCCATAGCGAGCTCGTTACAGGATAGTGGCTTTGTGGCAGCAATAGCCAACCGCAAGAGCGTGGGGCACGACGATTATAACGCGGTCTTTTGGTTCAGTGTTATAACATCGGTTGTGATATATGCCATGTTATATGCTTCTGCTCCGTTGATAGCCGATTTCTTCAATCAGCCCGTGTTGTTGTGGTTGTCGCGCTTTAATTTCACAGCCTTTGTCATTAATGGTTTCAGTGTTGCCTTTTCGGCATATTTGTTCCGCGAACTTAGGGTGAAGGAACGTTCGATAGCCGCTATGCTTGCTCTGTTTGTGTCGGGGGTGATAGGTATTATGTTTGCTGCCAACGGCTACTCCTATTGGGGTATCTCCATGCAGCTTATAACATATGTGCTTGTGCGGCTTTTGGTTTATCTCTACTATACCCCATGGCGTCCCACCATAAGAGTACATTTCTATCCGCTGCGCTATCTGTTTGCGTTCAGTTATAAGCTGTTGATAACAAATATATTCCAGAAAATAAACTGGAATGTATTCTCGTTTGTGCTTGGAAAATTCTACACCCGCACCGATGTGGGCAACTACTCAAAGGCTGCCGATTGGTTCCGCATGGGTAGTGATATGGTAAATGTGATGGTGAACACTGTGGCGCAGCCTGTGCTTGCGAGGGTGGTGGAGGATAACGAAAGGCAGTTGCGCGTTTTTCGCAAGATGCTGCGCTTTACGGCTTTTATATCCTTTCCGTTGCTCTTTGGCTTGTCTCTTGTGGCACATGAGCTCATTGTTGTTGTGCTCACTGAAAAATGGGTGGAGAGCGCGCGCATGTTGCAGATATTGTGCTTGTGGGGTGCGTTTATGCCCATACAGTCGATGTTTACCAATCTGCTTGTGAGTTGCGGGCGCACAAATACTTTTATGTGGAGTTCCATAGCTCAGGGGCTTTTGGTGTTGCTCATGCTGCTTGCCATGCGTTCGTTGGGAATAAAGCCTATGCTAGTGGCTTATTGCTTGTTCAATATTGCGTGGCTCTTTTTGTGGTGTGTGCTTGTGAAGCGCGATATTGCACTCACAATAAGAATGTTTGTGATGGATTTTATGCCGTTCATGCTTGTGGCTCTTGCCGCCATGGCTCTTGCCGCCTATGCAACAGCGTGGCTCGATAATCTTGCATTATTGCTTGTGTCGCGTGTTCTGCTGGGCGCGTTATGTTATTTTGTCTTATGCTTTTTGTGCCGTTTCGAGGAGTTGCATGAGTCGCTCTCCTATCTGTTCCGTCGCAAAAGAAATAAAGAGTGATATATGAAAAAGATTCTGTTTGACAATCAGATGTTCACATTCCAGCGGTATGGTGGGGTTACACGCTATTTTGCCGACCTCATATTCAACTTGCCGGCTGATGAGTTCGAGGCATCGTTGCCTATGCACTTTTGCGAGAATCACTATATAACAGAGACTTATGGGAAAAACTATCCCTCTTTCTCTTTTCCTCGCTCTTATCGTCTGCGTCGCCGTCTCTATCAGCCGGTAAACCGCTTCTGTGCGTGGCAGGCGTTGCGTAAAGGGGATTATGATATTTTCCACCCCACATACTTCAGTCCCTACTTTTTAGAGGCATTGGGTGCTAAGAAAAAGCCGTTTGTGCTCACCGTGCACGATATGGTTTTTGAGCGTTATCCGCAAGATGTTCTCATTTACGACCGCACAATCTCGCACAAGAAATTGCTTGTGGAGAAGGCCGCCCACATAATTGCCGTGAGCGAAAATACCAAGCGTGATATTGTGGAGATTCTTGGTACCGCCCCCGAGAAAATCTCGGTGGTGCACCACGGCTATCGTGCCGTGGGCGATGTTGCCGGGCAGATGTTCGATAACTATATATTGTATGTGGGCGAGAGAAAGGGATATAAGAATTTCCTTCCGTGGCTGTCGGCTGTGCGCCCCTTGCTTATGAAATATCCTGCGTTGCGCATTGTGTGCACCGGTTCTCCCTTTACAGGCAGCGAGATGGAGTTGTTTGCCCGTTGGAATATAGCAGACAGGCTGGTGCATATTACTGCCAATGATGCGCAGATGGCATCGCTTTATCGCCATGCGCTGTGCTTTGTGTTCCCCTCTCACTACGAGGGCTTCGGTATTCCCATTCTGGAGGCCTTTGGCAATGGTTGCCCTGTGTGTTTGAGCAATGCGAGCTGTTTCCCCGAGGTCGCGGGAGATGCTGCGATATATTTTAATCCGCATGATGCGCAATCTATGTCCGATTCCTTGCAGGAACTTTTGTCGTCGCCTGCGTTGCGCGACGAATTGCGCCTGCGCGGTTTGCAGCGTTCCAAAGATTTTTCGCTTGAACGTATGGTGCAACAGACCTGTGATGTTTATCGTAAATTATAAAAAGACGGGCACATGTCCGTGTAAAAGAAGATATTATGAAGAAGATAAATTTTAAGAGTTTCTATCCGCATATTTTTGCGTTGCTTGCATTCCTTTTGATGACAGGCGTCTATTTTGCACCTGCATTGCAGGGGAAAGACCTTGTGCAGGACGATGCGATTAACTCCCGCGGCTGGGGGCAGGATTTGCGCGAGTATCACGAGGAGACGGGCGAGTATGCCCACTGGTCCAATGCGATGTTCGGCGGTATGCCTGCCAACTATACATATATGCCCGAGTCGGTAAATGTTTTCCGTCACATAGGTCGTTTCCTCACTCTTAATTGGCTGGGCGGTACAGGGCGTCATAATGGATATATATTCTTGTCTTTTGTCTGTTTTTATATATTTATGCTGTCGATTGGTTGCCGTTCGTGGCTCAGCTTCATGGGTGCGGTGGCATACACCTTGTGCTCATATAATTTTATAATAATCAATGCAGGGCACATGAACAAGGCTCTTGTTATGGCAACAATGGCGCCAATAATAGGCGGTGTGATAATGTGCTATCGTGGCAAGTTGCTTGCGGGCAGCCTTGTAACGCTCCTTTTTGCCGGTCTTAATATATATTGGAACCATCAGCAGATAAGCTATTATCTGTTGCTCACCCTGCTCATACTGGTTGCCGTATATGCGGTATATGCAGTGCGCGAAGGTGCGCTCGGGCGTTTCTTGAAGGCTACCGGCGTGCTTGCCGTTGTTGCGGTGCTTGCCATATTGCCCTCTGTGGGGCAGCTGTGGCCCACAATGGATTATGCCAAGGAGAGTGTGCGCGGTGGTGCAGTGCTTCAGCCAAAGGGTAATGAAGAGGCAAGTACAGGTCTTGATATTGATTATGCGTATGCGTGGAGCTATGGCATAGATGAGTCTCTAACCCTGCTTGTGCCCAATCTCTATGGTGCAAGTTCTCATTATGATTTGGGCTCAGACTCAGAAACCTATGATGTATTCCGCTCGGCTTATGGAGCGGCGCAGGCAAGGCAGTTGGTTAAGCAGATGCCCGCCTATTGGGGTGCACAGCCTTTCACTTCGGGTCCTGTTTATGTGGGTGCCGTTGTCTGCTTCCTTTTTGTTCTCGGTATCTGCCTGGTCAAAGGGCGCGAGCGTTGGTGGCTTGTTGCTGCCACTATCCTGTCGTTGGTTATGGCGTGGGGCAAATATCTGCCATTGGTAAATGAGTTCCTTTTTTATAATCTGCCTCTTTATAATAAATTCCGTGCGCCCTCTATGGCACTTGTGATAGCCTCTCTTACGATGGTTACGCTGGGTGTGCTTGGTGTTGCCCAGTTGGTTAAAATGCGCAAGGAGGTTGGTGTCGAGAAACTGCTTGCAAGGGCTCTTGTCGTCTCTTTTGCAGTGTCGGGCGGTTTATCTCTTTTCCTCGCTCTCTTTGGCGGCGTTCTGTTCGATTTTGCAGCACCCGCCGATGCCGGCTATCCGTCGGTGTTGGTTGATGCCTTGCGTGCCGACCGCGAAAGTATGCTTGTGTCCGATGCTTGGCGTTCGTTCCTTTTCATAGCTGCGGCATTTGTCCTTCTCTGCGTGTATGTACGCACAAAAATGCGTGGGCGTTATCTTGCGGCTCTTTTAACTCTTCTTGTGCTTGTGGATTTGTGGGTTGTTGATAAACGTTTCCTCTCATGGGACTCGTTTGTCTCCAAGCGTGCAGCAACTGAGATTGCTCCCACGGCTGCCGACAGGCAGATAATGCGCGACACCGACCCCGATTATCGTGTGCTGAACCTTGCAACAAGCACGTTCAATGATTCGCGTACATCCTATTTCCATAAATCGGTGGGCGGTTACAGCCCAGCCAAGTTGCGCCGTTATCAGGATATTATAGATACATATTTTAGCTCCTCCCTCAATATGAATATACTTAATATGTTCAATGTGCGCTATGTGATAGTGCCATCAGAGGAGGGTGCCCCACAGGTGCAGATGAACCCGGGAGCTTATGGCAACTGTTGGTTTGTGGATAGCATTGTGTGGGAAGATACTCCCGATGATGAGATTCTTTCCATCGGTGATGGCGATTTGCTCTCTTGTGCTTATATTGAAAAATGCTGGCAGGAGCAGTTTGCCGATAGCAAGGATTATTGCAATCCGGTGGATTCGGCATCGTATATTGTACTTGACGAATATAAGAATCCCGGCTGCATAACATACAAGAGCAGTTCCTCGTCGGCTCATTTGGCTGTTTTCTCCGAGGTTTATTATAAAACGTGGAAAGCTTATATTGATGGCAAGGAAGTTCCACTCCTGCGTGCCGATTATCTGTTGCGAGCTTTGCCCGTGCCTGCCGGGGAACATGATATTGAACTGCGTTGTGTAGATGAGGTGATTTTGAAATCGGCAAAGGTATCTCTTGTATCGTCGTTGCTTGTGGGGGCGCTGATGTTGCTGCTTGCCGGTGTGATTATTTATAAAAAGGTAAAAGAATAGAGGTGCATTATGGCTTTGAGACCTAAATTTTCTATAATAACGGTAACCTACAATGCCTCGGCGGTTGTGGAACCCACGTTGCGAAGTGTTGCTGCACAAACATACAAGAACTATGAGTATCTGCTCATTGACGGAGCATCAACCGATGACACTATAACAAAGGCTGTGGCAACGGGTATGGAGTTTGCTCATATTGTGAGCGAGGGCGACAGTGGGCTCTATGAGGCGATGAATAAGGGAATTGCTCTTGCCAAGGGTGACTATCTCTGTTTCCTCAATGCCGGCGATTCGCTATATGCCCCCGACACGCTTGAGCGAATGGTGGCTGCCATTGAAAATTTTCCTGCGTTGCCCGATGTCGTTTATGGCGAAACGGCGGAGGTTGATGAGCAACGCCGTTTTATTCGTATGCGTCGCTTGCAGGCTCCCGAAAAACTCACATGGAAGAGTTTCAAAAATGGTATGCTGGTGTGCCATCAGGCATTTTTTGTGCGCCGCGACCTCGCTCCCCTCTACAACTTGAAATACCGTTTCTCTGCCGATGTCGATTGGTGCATAAGGGTGATGAAAAAATCGTCATTGCTTGTTAATACTCACACAACGATAATAAATTATTTACAAAACGGCTTATCTTTGCAGAATCACCGTGCATCGCTCGTGGAGCGTTTCAATATCATGTGCAAGCACTATGGTGTGTTCTCCACGGTTATGCATCATCTGTGGTTTGTGGTGCGGGCAATTATAAAGAAATAACTAATTAAAACTTATAACTATGTTCAGTAAAGAGACTTATATTAAACGTCGCGAGGTATTGAAGAAGAGTGTGGGCAACGGTTTGTTGCTCTTCCTTGGCAATGGTGATGTGGGTGTGAATTATGCCGACAATGCCTATCATTTCCGTCAAGATTCCACTTTTCTGTACTATTTTGCCTCGGACTACTCGGGGCTTGCTGCCGTGATAGATATTGACGAGGATAAGGAGATTATCTTTGGCGATGAACTCACCATTGATGATATTGTGTGGACAGGTGTGCAGCCTACAATACGCGAGAAGAGCGAGCGTGTGGGCATCTCCATCACAAAACCCATGAGTGAGCTTGCATCTTATGTTAAGGCTGCTCAGAGCAAGGGGCAGAAGATACACTTCCTTCCCCCTTATCGTGGCGACCACAAGGTGTGGCTTCAAGAGCTTCTTGGCATAAATCCCGCCGAGCAGCAGGCTGCCGTGTCAATGCAATTTGTGAAGGCTGTTATTGCACAGCGCAACTATAAGAGCGCCGAGGAGATTGAGCAGATAGAGGAGGCTGTTAATGTATCGGTGGATATGCACTGCGCTGCCATGCGTGCCGTGCGTCCGGGCAGCACCGAGGCGGAGATTGTGTCGGTGGCGCACGCCGAGGCTGCAAAGCATAATTTCAACCTCTCGTTCCCTATAATTGCTACCGTTAATGGTCAAACTCTTCACAATCATGCATACGGCACAGAACCATTGCGCGAGGGTCAGATGTTCCTGCTCGATTCCGGTTGCGAGAATGCGATGCACTATGCGGGCGACCTCACAACTACCATGCCGGTGGGTGCAAAGTTTACCGAGCGGCAGCGTATAGTGTGCAACATTCTGCGTGGTGCACATCTTGCAGCGGTGAATGCCATTAAGCCGGGTGTGGAGTATCGCGATGTTCATCAAACTGTGCTCACAGAGATTGCAAAGGGAATGATTGACCTTGGGCTTATGAAAGGTGATGCCGCCGAGGCTGCCCGTGTGGGTGCTGCCTGCATGTTCCTGCCCCATGGGCTGGGACACATGATGGGTCTCGATGTTCACGATATGGAGAACTTCGGCGAGCTTTATGTGGGTTATGAGGAGGGGCGTTCAAAAAGTACCCTCTTTGGCTGGAAGTCTTTGCGTCTTGCAAAAGCTTTGGAGCCCGGTTATGTGTTTACCGTTGAGCCGGGAATATATTTTATCCCCGACCTCATAGACAAATGGCGTGCCGAAAAACAGTTTACCGATTTTATCTGTTACGATAAGCTCGATGCTTGGCGTTCCTTTGGCGGAATACGCAACGAGGAGGATTATTATGTGTTCGAGGGTGGTGCCCGCCGTTTGGGCAAATATAAGCCCATGGCTCCCGAGGAGATTGAGGCTGAGCATAATAAATAATGTGGCACATGAAAGATAGATTCACAACATCAAACTTTTTATATCCGACAGGGCTTGCTTTGCTTGCCTTGTTGGTTTTTATATATATATTCAATCCCAGGATTGATATTAATGGTGATAACTGCTATTATTATGCCTTTGCCTCGGCGTTGGCATCGGGCGATGGGTATGTAGATGTTGCCGGTGAGCCGTCGGCACTTTTCCCTCCCGGTTACCCCTTGCTTATGACTCCCCTGCGTCTTATTACGGATAGCGTTGTGGCGCAGAAGGTGATGAATCTGCTCCTTTTCTTTGGGGCAACTCTCTTGCTCTATTTTACACTGGTAAGAGTGGGAGTGAAACGCTCTTTGGCTTTTATTGCCGGCGGAGCGGTGCTTGTTACGCCACATTTGCTTGAATTTTCCACAATGATGATGAGTGAGGCTTCGTGCGTGTTCTTTATCGCTCTTTCGTTGTGGGTCTATGTGCGTGTGGATTCTATTATGGAAGGTGGTTCTCCCGTGCCTTGGCGCAGTCCGTGGCTTTGGGTTTTTCTCTTCTCGGTGGTCTATGCCTTCTTCATTCGTACACAGGCAGTGGTGCTGTTCCTCGCTTCTCTTGCGGCACTTGCGGTGGCGCGCCGTTTCAAGGTTGCCGGGTTGCTGATTGCGGTCTTTGCGCTTTGCTGGTTGCCGTGGTCTTTGCGAAACTCCGCATTAGGGCTTGCGCAGTCTCGTTATGTGAGCCAGATTGATTTCTCCAATATTCCCGGGAATTTGAAGATGCTTCTTGTGCAGGCTCTTCCCGAGAGTGTGATACCGTTTTTCCCCGTGCGGTATGCCGATTCTCCCTCGGTAATCCTGTATGTGGTGGCGGTGTTGATGCTATTGTGTGTGTGCTATGGCTTTTTCAAGATGAGATGCCTGCGGGTGATGCTCCCGTTGTTGCTGGTGGGTAATGTGGCGATGGTTTCAATAATGAACACCCCCAGTTTCTATCGCTATATGGTTATTGTGCTTCCGTTTGTTACGGTAGGTCTTGTGGTGGGTTTGTGGCATTTGTTGTCTCTCTGGGTTGCCCGTGGCTTAAAGTGTACTCTCTCTCCATGGGTGATGCTCCTGCTTTTTGTGCCCATTCTTAATACTACAAAGGACAAGACCAAGCATACGATACACGGCTTGCACAAGATTGTGCGTGCCGACTATCCTCCCACGCTTAAGACTTTTCTTGCCATAGGCGATGCGGTAGCCAAGATTCCCGATGCAAAGATGGTTGCATCGCGCAAGCCCGAACTATTGTATGTTCACTCGGGTGTGCGCGGCAAGCGTTTGAAAGAGTTTACTGCCGATACTGATATTCTCAATAATATGATTGATGAGAATATTGATTATGTTGTGCTCGAGAATATGGGCATGAGATATACATATGAGGTGCTGTACCCGTTCTTGAAACGTCATCAAGACCTCTTTACTTTAGTAAAATATACGAATGAGCCCACAACTCTTCTTTTCCGTTTCAACAGGCAGGCGGCAGTTAGCCGGCTCTCGGTGTCAGGGGATAAACGGTAATTCTTTTTTGTAACTTTGTAAAGTTTTTATAACAAAAAGTTTCCAACAAACCCTTGTAGAATATGCTGTGAGCGCGATTGTTTCAATCGCGCTCTTTTCTGTTGATAATTTCTGCTAAAATATATATTCTTTTTGTGCGGAAATATATAGGAATTCACTATATTCGCAAAAGAATTGGTTACCCCCTCGGTTGTCATCGGGGGAGATTAAAAGGGAACGGGGTGTGAATCCCCGACAGTCCCGCTGCTGTGAACCTCCTGCGACATCTCTGCAACACCTTTTGCCACTGATTTTAATCGGGAAGGCTGCCGGGACGAGGAGCAAGTCAGAAGACCTGCCATTCATTAAAGGCTGTTGCTACTCGTGGGATAGGGCAATGGTGCGAAAATATTTTATCATACATCAATATTCAAAGTCAGATGATTCAGACAGTTGTTAAGCGCGATGGTCGCATCGTGGGTTTTAATGAGGAAAAAATTGTAACTGCTATTCGTAAGGCCATGCTTCACACCGAAAAGGGTGAGGATATGGCACTCATACGCCAGATTACAGACCATATATCTTTCCGTGGCGATTCACAGATGACAGTGGAAGCTATTCAGGATATGGTGGAAATGGAGCTTATGAAAAGTAGTCGCAAGGATGTCGCAAGGGTGTATATTGCCTACCGCAACCAGCGTCGTATTGCCCGCAATGCGAAAACCCGCGATATGTTCCAGGAGATTATAAACATAAAATCCAATGACATTACCCGCGAGAATGCCAACATGAACGCCGACACACCTGCCGGTATGATGATGAAGTTTGCCAGTGAAACCACAAAACCCTTTGTCGATGATTTTATGCTCGATGGGGATATTATGGAGGCTGTGCAGAACAGCTACCTGCATATTCACGACAAGGATTACTATCCTACAAAGAGCCTCACTTGTTGCCAGCACCCGCTCGACCACATATTGAAGAACGGCTTCTGCGTGGGGCACGGCGAGTCGCGCCCTGCGAAGCGCATAGAGACCGCAAGCGTGCTTGCCTGCATATCTATGGAGACTGCGCAGAACGAGATGCACGGTGGGCAGGCAATTCCTGCTTTTGATTTTTATATGGCGCCCTATGTGCGCAACACCTTCATAGAGGAGTTGAAGAGTTTGGAGGAGCTCACATCTGCAAGTTACGAACACCTTTATAACCGCGAGGTAGAGGATTATTTGGAACAGCCGCTTGATTTTCTCTCGGGTGACGACCGCATTGTGCAGCACGCAATGAACAAGACAGTGAAACGTGTGCATCAGGCAATGGAGGCGTTTATCCACAATATGAACACCATACACTCGCGTGGTGGCAACCAGGTGGTGTTCAGCTCCATAAATTATGGAACCGACACTTCTGCCGAGGGGCGTTGCGTTATCCGCGAGCTTCTTAATAGCACATATCGCGGTGTGGGCAATGGCGAAACTGCCATCTTCCCCATACAGATATGGAAAAAGAAACGTGGTGTGAGCTATCTGCCCACCGACCGCAACTACGACCTTTATGAGCTTGCCTGCAAGGTGAGTGCCCGCCGTTTCTTCCCCAACTTCCTTAACCTCGATGCCACCTTCAACCAAAACGACGAGTGGCGTGCCGACGACCCCAAACGCTACATACATGAGGTCGCTACAATGGGTTGCCGCACCCGTGTGTTCGAGAATCGTTTCGGTCCAAAGACCTCTATTGGGCGTGGAAACCTCTCCTTCTCCACTATAAACATTGTGCGTCTGGCAATAGAGTGCATGGATATAGAGAACCGCGACCAGCGTGTGGCACAGTTCTTTGCAAAACTCGACAATGTGTTGGAGCTCACAGCCAAGCAACTTCACGAACGCATGGAGTTCCAGCGCACAGCATTTGCAAAGCAGTTCCCGCTGCTTATGTCGGCTCTGTGGATAGGAAGCGAGAAATTGAAACCCACAGACACCATAGCCTCTGTAATTAACCAAGGTACATTGGGTATAGGCTTCTTAGGGCTTGCCGAGTGCTTAGTGGCACTCACCGGCAAACATCACGGCGAGAGTGTCGAATCTCAGGAACTTGGTATTAAAATCATCACATATATGCGCGACCGCGCCAACGATTTCTCCGAGCGTTATCAGCATAACTACAGCGTGCTTGCCACCCCTGCCGAGGGTCTCTCGGGCAAATTTACCCGTGCCGATCGCAAGAAGTTCGGTACAATCACCGGGGTTACCGACCGCGAATACTACACCAACAGTAACCACGTTCCCGTGTATTACAAGTGCAGCGCGCGCCACAAGGCAGAAATTGAAGCTCCCTATCACGCTCTCACAGGCGGTGGGCACATCTTCTATGTGGAGATTGACGGCGATGCCACCCACAACCCCGATGCCATTATGCGTGTGGTGGATATGATGGATAAATATAACCTTGGCTATGGCTCAGTGAATCACAATCGCAACCGCTGCATGGCATGCGGCTACGAAAATTCAGAGAAAGATTTGAAGGCTTGTCCCAAATGTGGCAGTAGCAATATTGACAGGTTGCAACGCATCACAGGCTATCTTGTGGGCACAACAGACCGCTGGAACAAAGCCAAACTTGCCGAGCTCAACGACCGTGTGATACACGAACAATGATATACATTCTCAATATATTAGAAGATACAACCGTCGATGGACCGGGGTTCCGCACCTCGGTCTATTGTGCCGGTTGCCCCAACCATTGCCCTGGCTGCCACAACCCACAGTCGTGGGATATTGCCAACGGCACCCCCATGGAAACCGCCGATATTCTTGATATTATTCTTGCCGACCCTTTTGCCGATGTTACCTTCAGCGGTGGCGACCCTATGGCACAGCCGCAAGGCTTCACCGAGCTTGCCGTTGCCATTAAGGAGCACAGCACCAAGAATATATGGTGTTTCACCGGCTTCCTTTTCGAAAATCTGCTTAAAAACCCTGTTCAGAAGGCTCTTTTGGAACACATTGATGTGCTTGTCGATGGCCCCTTTATTGAGTCTCTGAAAGATGAGCAGTTGCGCTTCCGTGGCAGCAGTAACCAGCGTGTGATAGATGTGCCCGCCTCACTTGCCACCGGCAGCGTGGTGCTTGTAGAGGGGATGTGATGTGTGATAATCCTCTTGTATGCTATAAATCCCCGAACTGCCTTATAATTAAGATAGCTCGGGGATTCTTGTCTGTTTATCTCCTTTCGGGTGGGCGTGTTCGGTGCAAAGAGTTTTGTTTACTCCTTTACCCATTTCAAATATAACCAGGTGGTGAGTGCATATATTGCAACACCGCTTGCCACGCCTGCAATGCCGTCGATGAGGTAGTGCGCCTTTATAT
>CAYRFX010000031.1:0-22864 GCA_964423665.1 uncultured Bacteroidaceae bacterium
TAATAAGTTCGCGCGCGCGATGCGCAAGGTTATTCGTGAACACCAGATACAGGCTCCGATATACGACCCCAACCGCGAACCCATCATGGACACAATGCGCATACGCGAGTTGCTCCCCCACCGCAGCCCCATGCTTCTCATCGACAAGATTATAGAGCTTGGCTCAAACTATGTTGTGGGTGTGAAGAATGCAACCAGCAACGAGGCTTTCTTCAACGGGCACTTCCCCAACGAACCGGTTATGCCCGGTGTGCTCATTGTGGAGGCAATGTCGCAGTGCGGAGCAACATTCATATTGAATATGCTTGACGAGCCCGAACTCTATTCTACATATTTCGTTAAGATAGAGAAAATCACTTTCCACAAAAGAGTGGTTCCCGGCGACACCCTTGTATTCAAGGTGGAACAGACAAGTCCCCTGCGCCACGGTCTTGCAATGATGCACGGATACGCCTTTGTGGGTGAGAAACTTGTTGCCGAGGCACAATTTACAGGACAGATAAGCAAAAAATAATATTTAGAAACCTATAAAACAGATAACTACTATGATTAGTCCTTTAGCTTATGTCGATCCCGAAGCAAAACTGGGAGCCAACTGTGAGGTTGGAGCATTTGCATTCATCGACAAGAATGTAGTAATTGGTGATAATTGCGTAATTATGCCCCACGCCTGCATTATTGGCGGCACACGAATGGGCAACAACAACAAGATATACCACGGTGCCATAATTGGTGGCGACCCGCAGGACCTCAAGTTCAAAGGCGAGGAGACAACAGTGGAGATTGGCGACAACAATATGATTCGCGAGAATGCCACTATCCACCGCGGAACAGCATCAAAAGGAAAAACCGTTGTTGGCAGCAACAACCTGCTTATGGAGAACGTTCATATTGCACACGACTGCGAGGTTGGCAGCGGTTGCATCATAGGCAACTCCACAAAATTGGCTGGAGAAGTTGTTGTTGACGATTGTGCAATCATCAGCGCATGCGTGCTTGTACACCAGTTCTGCCACATTGGCGGTTATGTAATGATTCAGGGCGGCAGCCGTTTCAGCAAAGATGTGCCCCCCTACATTATTGTAGGTCGCGAGCCTGCACGTTATTGCGGATTGAATATTGTGGGATTGCGCCGTCGCGGTTTCTCAAACGAGACCATCGGCACCATTCACAATGCATATCGCCTTCTCTACGAGGGAGGGAACAACGTGTCTATGGGTGTAGCAAAGATTAAAGAGACATTACCTATGACTCCCGAGATTGAGCACATTCTCAATTTCATTGAGAAAGAGGCTTCACGCGGAATTATCGGATAATTAAAAGGAAAAACTATGGTATATAAATTCAGGCTCTTATCAGACGAGGTTGAGGACTTCAGAAGAGATATAGAGATTGACTCAGATGCAACCTTCCTCGACCTACATAAAGCTATCCTGGAATCGGTAAACTACCCCGATGACCAGATGACCTCCTTTTTCATCTGCAACGATAAGTGGATAAAAGAGGTGGAGATAACTCGCGAGGAAATGGACAGCATGTCCGAGGAGGATAGCTATGTAATGGAAGAATGCGTGCTGGGCGACCTTGTGGAGGATGAAAAACAGAAGTTAATGTATGTTTTTGACCCCCTCGGCGACCGCGTATTCTACATGGAACTTAGCCAAATAGAGTTCGGAAAAAGTTGCGACGCAGCAACCTGCGTAAAATCAACAGGTGATGCTCCCAAGCAGACACTTAACTTTGACGAGCTTATGAGCAAAGAGGTTGCAGGAGCTGCCAACGACGATATCGACGAGGATTTCTATGGCAGCGACAGCTACAACGACGACGATATTGACGAAGAGGGCTTCGGCATAGGCGGCATTGAAGATATAAGCTCTATTGACGACCTCTACTAACACACAAATTCATCACAGAATAGATGAACAATTTGGTCGTGCTCATAGGACCCACAGCCGTTGGAAAAACAGAGACAAGTTTTGCCATTGCAAAACATTTTGGCTGTCCCATTATATCTGCCGACTCACGACAGATGTACAAGGGTATGGAGATTGGCACGGCAATGCCCACACAGGAGGAGCTTGCCCGACATAAACATTATTTTGTCGGGCAACTCTCGCCGGGCGACTATTACAGCGCAGCACGCTACGAAGAGGAGGTGCTCGCCCTGCTCGAAAAAGAATTCCCACACCACCCCACAATGCTGCTCTCGGGCGGCTCAATGATGTATATCGATGCTGTGTGCAAAGGCATTGACGATATACCCACGGTTGATGCCGACACCCGCCAGATGATTCTTGAAAAATATGAGCATGAGGGGCTGGAACAATTAAGCAATGAGCTTCGCCTGCTCGACCCGGAATATTACAACGAGGCAGACATAAAAAATCCCAAACGTGTTATGCACGCGCTCGAAATTTGCTATATGACGGGCAAGCCATACAGCTCTTTCCGCAAACAGGAAAAGAAGAAACGCCCCTTCAACATTATTAAAATAGGATTGCGCCGCGACCGCGAGGAGCTATACGAGCGCATAAACCGCCGCGTGGATATCATGATGGAACAGGGACTGCTCGGCGAGGTAAAGAGTTTCTACCACCTAAAGGAGCATAATTCACTAAACACGGTGGGCTACAAAGAACTATTCAAATATATCGACGGCGACTGGTCGCTCGACTTTGCCGTGGAGAAAATAAAACAGAACACACGCATATATTCACGCAAACAGGTAACGTGGTATCGCAAAGATGAGGATATTGCATGGTTTCACCCGAGTGAAATATCTGAAATAATTGCACACATCGAAGAGTGCATAAAATAACAAAGCGCCATGCGATAGAGATATTTGCCAAGAATTTAATATAGAAGAAAATGAAAAAGCAACTGCTATTACTACTACTCACCGCTATAGTTTCGTTCCCCATAATGGCACAAAAAATAGAAAGCGGTTATATCTTATCGGGCGATTTTAAGGACAGCAACGGAAACAAGATAGGCAAAGGTGCTGTACAATACCTTGCGGGCAGCTACACACTGCCTCTTTTAAGAGAAAGAGTACAACAAATAAAAAACACATACAACAGCACCACTGCTCCCGACGGAAAAACAGTGATAAAAGAGACACACGACACCATCGTAACCACAAGAATGTGGCAACTCACACTCACCGGCAAATATGCAGCATTAGACAATGAAGGGAGTGCCATGCAACACCACCCCGATGACATTATAAACGCCGGAGCTATGATAACCCACATCTGCCCCATAGCACATCGCTGGAACCTTATTGCAACCGTGGGTGCAACACTCAATGCCACCTCTTCATACATAAGAAGACAGAGCATTGCCATTACAGCAGGTATGATATTCCAATATAGAGTGAGCAAAAATCTTTTTATGGGTGTGGGGGCTGTTGCCACCACGGCATACGGAGAACCCGTTGTTATTCCGGTGCCCATGATAAACTGGAGACGGAACGGGCGTTACAGCATTGAGCTTAACATGCATGGAAAACCCGAGCTCACCATTGCAACACAGCTTAACGAAAGTATCAGACTCACATTTGCACCTTTTGACACAGAACGTTTTGCAGCCGTGGTAAATATTGATGGCGAGCACAAGGTTTTTGCACAAAACCTGTTCAAGGCAACCATTGGCGCATCTTACCGCATAACCAATCATTGGTCGCTGGGTGGCGAGGTGGGTTATGTCTATTACCACACCACCCGCATACAGGAGCGCAGTATGAAGGCTTTCTGGGAAGATATTTTCAGCAACGACAATCGTTTCAAATACTCACCAACCTGCACTTTCTCTGTGGGACTGCATTACCACATAAGATAAACGAGGTGTGTGTTATTGAAAGGGAGACTCTCTGCTACCTTTTCAATAGAAAATCAACTCTACCTTTTATTAAATGGGCACAATCTTTCAAAGGATTGTGCCCATTTAATCTCTCTTTTTTACAAACAAATGTTAAATATAAAATTTTTATAGTACTATGTATTGCAAGGTACTATAAAATATCATACATTTGCAACAGAATTAAAAGAGAGATAACAGATGTATGTAGAAAATGTAAAATCACAAATGCGCAAAGGAATGCTCGAATACAGTATAATGTTATTGTTGCGCGAAAAGCCACACTACACGTCGGATATAATCAACAAACTTGAAAAAGCAAATCTGATTGTGGTGGAAGGAACACTCTACCCTCTTCTTTCGAGGCTTAGAAAAGAGGAGATACTCGAATATGAATGGCAAGAGAGCACATCGGGGCCACCTCGCAAGTACTACAAACTTACAGAGGCAGGAAAAGCCGCCCTTGCAATACTCGACGAGAATTGGAACAATCTCAACGAAACGGTAACACAAATAAAGAACATACAGGAATAAAAAATATAATTATATGAAAAGAACCATAAATGTAAATCTCGGAGGGCGCCCCTTCCAAATAACAGAAGATGCCTACACGCGCCTCGACGATTACCTTAAGAGCATCAGCGCCTGCCTCAAGCACAACGAGTATGGCGAGGAGATAGTAAACGACATTGAAGCACGCATAGGCGAGCTATGCGATGAACGCTTGCAACAAAGCCACGCAGGACTGATTGATATCGAACTTGTAAACGAGATGATAAACCGTATGGGCAACCCCGAGGCTATGATTGAAGATGACGAACAGCCGATCTCGCCCGACGCAGCAAATGAAAAAGAGAGCGACGAGGAGAAAAAGGAAAACGGCTATTACGATTTTTTCAAGAATATCAAACTTAACAAGAAATACTATTTGGACAAGGAAGATCGTATGATTGGCGGTGTGATTTCGGGCATTGCAGCATATGCAAAGATTGATGTAACTATCTTGCGCATAATTGCTGTGATACTCATAGCCGCCATAGGCCCTGTAGCACTGCTCACCTATCTGCTGGTATGGGTTATCGCACCCACTGCCGAAACCACAGCCGACAGGCTGCGCATGCAGGGTATAGAACCCACACCCGAAAATATTGCCGACAAGCTCACCAACGAGGAACCCAAGAGAGAACCCGTCGATACCGATAGTGATACCAAGAAACAGGAGCGGTTAAAGAACATCATTCTTGCCGGCACCATTGTGATGGCAGCCTTCATATTCGGGCCACAAATAAATATCCAGGGAAACAATCCGTTCTTCTACATCCTCGGCATAAGCGCTACCCTTACATTTGCCCTTTTAGTGACATTGATAGCATTTTCCATCACAAAACTATTTAGCGAAAAATATAAGAGAATTGTTATTATATCATTTATAATATCACTCTCAATAACCATTATTTTAGCAGCAATCAGTTTCCTTTCAACAAGCATAAACATATGAAAAAGGTAAATAACATACACATAGGCAACAGCGCATTTTTCTTTGAGGAAGATGCTAGCAATATTATGGAGCAATACATCGCCCACATTAAAGAACTCTATCGCGACAATGGCGAGGAGCTCAAGGTGACCGATGTGGAACATCGCATCGCGGAATTCTGCAAAGAGCGTGTTGGCGAGAATGGCATTGTAAACGCCGTAATAGTAAACGAGGCAATCGAAACTATCGGCATAAAGATAGAGACACCCCGAGAGGAACCCGCGCAAGCCGCTGACACAGCAAAGGAAGAGCCTGCCGAGGAGACAAAAACCGAGGAGCCAAAAGATGAGAGCAACGAGCCGTGGTACCGCGCAATGCTAATGGGTAACAAAGTATTCCGCAACCCGCATGAGGGCTACATTGGCGGAGTACTTGCCGGCCTTGCCGCATATTATGGCATAAGCACCGCCCTGCTGCGCATTATCACCATCATACTTTTCATCGTGGAACCGACAGGATTGCTTTATTTTGCCTACATTATACTATGGGTAATATTCCCCAAAGCCACAAGCATAATAGATTACACCCGTATGCGCCGCGTAAGCAGCAAGGGAGAGCAAGCAAGCGTGCAGGCAACGTGGAAAAACAATTACGAACAAGCCATACAACAACTGGCACAACCACCCGCAGGCGGTTGCCTTGCTATGGTGGTGAAACTGCTGTTCTTCCTGCCCCTTATACCGGTTGCAATAGCAATATGCATACTACTTGTTGCCATAATTGTTTTACCAATCTTTTTCATATACATATTTGCCATTGGCGGCCTGGTAACCCCCGTCCTGCTCACCACGCCCTTCTTCATTGTTTTGGGAATATCACTGATTACAGCCATTGCGGTAATTCTTTTCACCGGCATATACTGGATACTGAACAGAAAAGGCACACGCAAACCAATGAACCGTTGGGTGAAGATAACGCTCGCCGCCCTGTTGGTTGTCTCTCTCTGTTTTGCAGGCACATGTGCATACCGCATTGCCAACAACAACAGCATTAATCAGCTATGGGAAACCGTGCAAGAGGATTTTGGCAACTTGTTGGATGGAGATTTCTTCAAATACTTTACCCACGGAACCGTTACCATGAAAAGTGGTCAATTCTACAACAAATACCCTGTAAAAACTGGCGACAAAAAGGTACTTGCTGCCATTTGGGGCAAGGAACTGCAAAATTGTGATATTCCGTTTATTGTGGAAACCATAGTAAACGACCGCGGAGAATACAATGTATATTTCTATCGCCACGAAGGCAGAATCGAGGATATAGAACACAAGATAGTAAACAAAGAGTATGATGCCTATTATACTGTAGAAACCGAAACATTGAGCGGTAACATCTATTTCATTTGGGATAGTGTAAAGAACACCCTGTATAGCGACGAAATATACAAGATTCCCGAAAGCAGCAGAAACAGCACCTTTGACAGGCGCACCGATGCTGTAAAAATAGATGCAGTGGGCCACGACGAACCATTTAACTATGGCAACGCAACCGAAAAAGGACTCATCCCCTTCTCCATTTTCTTCTACGACAACCAACGTGTACCGAGCCTGCTTGTGGGAGGCGACGAGAACAACTACGGCTCCATAGAAATTAAACCCGCATCCACATACAAACATTTGGAAGGAGTCAGACTGCTACAAAAGGCAACCACAATAGACAATAACGGGCAAAAAGACACCACGCAGATATACACCAACATAAATATCGACGAGGATAAACTGAACAAAGCAATAGACGATGTGGTGACACTTGGAAAAAGAGCCGACAGTATAATAAAAGATGCCCACGATATTGTGAGCATCAAAGCAATAGAGAAATAGATTTTTATCATAACAGCGCGGGCGTGCCATTTTACCTTGGTGCGCCCGCTTATTCTATATATAACCGCCCCTGCCAGGTATCGCGCTCACGCATACGCTTTTTAACTTTATCCACAAGCTCGTAATTCTTTATACCCCAGTCGGGGGCAACGAGCAGTTCTTTGGGAGACTGCGATGCAAAACGCTCGAGCACCAATGTAGGGCGCAGACGCTCCACATAATCAACCACGGTTTCAATATAGTCGTTTAGCGCAAACAGGTGAAAATCGGCGGGAGAAGCAGCATACTCATCTGCCATGCGGGTGCCGCGTATCAGTTGCAACTGGTGCATTTTAAGGGTGGTAAGCGGCAGCTTGGATAATTCCGCTGCCTGTCTCATAAGCTCCGTTTTATCCTCGCCGGGCAGCCCTAAGATTATATGCCCGCCCACAGGAATCCCGCACGCTGCGGTGCGCTCTACGGCATCGACCACCGTGGCATAGTCGTGCCCGCGGTTTATACGCAACAGAGTGGCATCGTTGCAACTCTCTATGCCATACTCCACAAGCACAAAGGTGCGCTGTGCAAACTCTTGCAAATAGGCAAGCAGCTCGGGCGGCATACAATCGGGGCGGGTGCCAATGACAAGCCCCACGCAACCCTCCACGGCCAACGCTTCTTCATACCGTTGCTGCAGCACGGCAAGCGATTCATAAGTATTTGTATAAGCCTGAAAATAGGCAAGGTAGCGCATCTGCGGGTATTTATGGGCAAAGAAGGCAATACCCTCGCGCATCTGCTCAGCAACAGGCTTATTACGATGGCAATATGCCGGATTAAAAGTGCGGTTGTTGCAATAGGTGCAACCGCCCCACCCCTTTGTTCCGTCGCGATTGGGGCAGGTGAAACCACCATCAAGGGTTATCTTTTGCACCTTGAAGGGAAATTGCTGTTGCATATAGCCGCCAAAGTCGTTATAGTAGAAACGCTCTTTCACACTCATTATTAAATTTTGATGCACTTAAAAGTTGTTTAAACTTCTAATTACCGCAAAATTAATAAATACAAACGATTATCACCCTCTTTTGGGGAGCTAATATAAAAAAGATTAACTATCTTCGTAACCACAAATATATTTGCAATAACCAATAAAGATATACAATGAAAAAACTACTCACACTTTTTATCGCAGTAACTTTGGCGGCAGCAATCAATGCCGGCGATAAATTCAAACTCACCGATGCGATGTATGGCGGTCTATGGCCCCAGACCTACGCAGCGATTAAACCCATGGCAGACGGCGAGCATTTTGCCCGCATGAGCAACGACCGCACTATGATTCTCATGGGCTCATTCAAAGATGGTAACATTGTCGATACCCTTTTCAACGCAGCCACAGCACGCGACTTTGACAAAAAACGAATCGACGGTTATCAATTCTCTCCCGACGAGAGCCGCATACTCTTGCAGACAAACACCGTGGGCATATATCGCAACTCATTCACAGCCGAGCACTATATCTTCTCTCGCAAGAACAACAAGTGCGCCCCTCTGTCGCAGAACGGAGCACAGCAGGTGCCCAAATTCTCGCCCGACGGTACTATGATAGCCTTCGTGCGCAACAACGACATATTCCTTGTGAAACTGCTTTTTGAAAACAGCGAATCGCAAATTACCACCGATGGTGCGGCCGGCAAGATAATAAACGGAATACCCGACTGGGTGAACGAGGAGGAGTTTATGACCAACTGCTCATATGACTTCAGTGCCGACAGCAAGGTTATTGCCTATGTAAAATATGACGAGAGCGAGGTGATGATGTACGATATGCCCATGTATCTGCCCACAGGCAAGGAAAATGTGGCAATGGACCCCTTCTGCGCTCCATATAGTTTCAAATACCCTGTTGCAGGTGCGGCAAACTCAAAGGTAACGGTTCACTCGTTCGAGATAAAGAGTCGCAAAACCCGTCAATTGGACGTGCCCGTGCCCGAAGAGGGCTACATACCCCGCATTAAATTCACCGACGATGCCAACGCCCTTGCCGTGCTCACCCTCAACCGCCACCAGAACATTATGGATATCTTTGCTGTGAACCCCCTATCGGGAATAAGCAAACGTATTGTGCGCGAGGAGAGTGACACCTATCTCAACGAGCAGGTGTATGCAAACATTGAGTTTATTGGCGACCACTTCATCTTGCACAGCGAGCGTACCGGATACAACCATCTCTACCTCTACACCACCGGTGGAGAGCTTGTGCGCCCCATCACCGAGGGAGAATTTGAGGTAAAGAAATTCTTCGGCTGGGATAAAAAGAAAAACGAGTTCTACTACCAGAGCAACGAGGGCAGCCCCCTGCGCGATAATATATATAAGGTAAACGCCAAAGGTAAAAAGACACAGCTCACCAAAGGCGAAGGCAGCAACAGCGCTGTGTTCAGCAATGGGTTGAAGTTCTTTATCAACACCTTCTCAAACATAAACACCCCGCATATTGTAACCACCAACGACAACAACGGCAAAACCATTAAAACCCTCATAGACAACAAAGCCCTCACAGAGAGCCTTGCCAAGTATGACATGCCCACCAAAGAGTTCTTTACATTCAACACCTCCGACGGCACACAGCTCAACGGCTGGATGATAAAACCCGCCGATTTTGATGCGAACAAAAAATATCCCGTGGTGATGTTCCAGTACAGCGGCCCCTACTCGCAACAGGTAAACGACAGCTGGTACATCGGCAACTATGGCAACGCAATGTTCGAGAGTTATATGGCAAGCGAAGGCTTCATAATGGTGTGTGTAGATGGTCGCGGAACAGGCGGTCGCGGAACGAAATTCGGCAAGTGTACCTATCTTAATATCGGCAAATATGAGCCTGCCGACCAAGTGGAGGCTGCAAAATATTTGGGCACACTGCCCTATGTCGATAAAAACAACATAGGTATCTGGGGCTGGAGTTTCGGCGGATACAACACCATAATGTCTATGAGCCAGGACGATGCAGTGTTCAAAGCCGGTGTAGCTGTGGCAGCACCCACCGATTGGCGTTTCTACGACACGGTATATACCGAGCGTTATATGCGCACGCCCAAGGAGAACAAGGAGGGTTACGACAACGGCTCGGCAGTTGTGAATGCCAATAAGCTCAACGGCAAGCTATTGCTCATACACGGCACTGCCGATGACAACGTGCACCTGCGTAATATGATACGCTACACCCATGCACTCAATCAGGCAAACAAAGAGTTTGAGATGGCGTTGTACCCCGATAGCAACCACAGCATCTATCACGGCAGCAACACCCGTTTCCACCTCTTTACCCGCATCGCAAAATTCTTTATTGAGAATTTGAAATAACAAAATCAAAAAAAAATGCCGAGTTTTGCTCGGCATTTTTTTTTGATTTATCTTTTTCATTACACTGCTTTGGGTGTTGCAGCAAATGCAAATATCAACATTGATGCAAGTGCCACTATGAGCACAATAACAGCAATCTGTTTAAGCAATTGTTTACGTTTTTTATCCGCTTTGCGCTTGCGCTCTTTTGCAATGCGCGCCTCACTTTTCTTTGCCATTACTTCTCGTCTTTAAGGTCAAGCGCAATATTCAGTTCGTCGAGCTGTGCGGGATCCAACACAGAAGGAGCATCAATCATGGTATCGCGACCCGAATTGTTTTTGGGGAAGGCGATACAGTCGCGAATTGAATCCAAACCGGCGAAGAGGCTCACCCAGCGGTCGAGGCCATAAGCAAGACCACCGTGAGGAGGCGCACCATACTTGAAGGCATCGAGCAACCAACCAAACTGCTGTTGTGCACGCTCGGGAGTGAAACCAAGCAGAGCAAACATCTTATTCTGCAACTCGCTGTCGTAGATACGAATGGAGCCGCCACCAACCTCAACACCGTTTATAACCATATCGTACGCATTGGCACGCACGGCACCCATATCGGTATCGAGCAGGGGAATATCCTCGGGCTTGGGCGATGTAAAGGGGTGATGCATAGCCATATAACGACCCTCCTCCTCGCTATACTCAAACAAGGGGAAATCTACGACCCACAGACAAGAGAACTTGTTCTTGTCGCACAAGCCAAGCTGGCGGGCAACCTCCAAACGAAGCTCACAAAGCTGTTTGCGGGTTTTCATCGTATCGTCGCCGCTAAGAATGAGAATAAGGTCGCCGGGCTCGGCAGCGAAAGCCGCCTTCATCTGTTGCAGCACCTCTTGCGAATAGAATTTATCCACGCTCGATTTTACCGTACCATCTGCCTCTACACGGGCATAAACCATACCTTTTGCACCAATCTGCGGGCGACGCACAAAGTCGGTGAGAGCATCGAGCTGCTTGCGGGTATATGTTGCAGCACCCTTTGCGCAGATACCGCCAATATACTCGGCACTGTCAAATACGCCAAAGCCGTGCCCTTTCATAATATCCATGAGCTCCACGAATTTCATCTCAAAACGTGTATCGGGCTTGTCGCTACCATAATATTTCATTGCATCGTGCCAGGTGATGCGAGGGAAAGCCTCTGTAAGTTCCACGCCACGAATTGTCCTGAAAAGATGCTTTGCCATGCCCTCGAAGAGAGTGATAACATCTTCCTGTTCCACGAAACTCATCTCGCAGTCAATCTGTGTAAACTCGGGCTGACGGTCGGCACGCAGGTCCTCATCGCGGAAACATTTTACAATCTGGAAATAACGGTCGAAGCCCGATACCATGAGCAACTGTTTGAAGAGCTGCGGACTCTGGGGCAATGCATAGAACTGCCCGGGATTCATGCGCGAAGGTACAACAAAGTCGCGTGCACCCTCGGGAGTGGAACCAATGAGCATAGGTGTTTCAACCTCGATAAAGTTCATTGAATCCAAATAGCGACGCACCTCCATTGTCATCTGGTGACGAATCTCAAGATTCTTGCGCACCGCCTCGCGACGCAGGTCGAGATAGCGATATTTCATGCGAATATCATCACCGCCATCGGTGTTGTTCTCTATTGTAAAAGGAGGAGTAGCAGCCTCGTTAAGGATATTCAACTCACTCACAATAATCTCAATATCACCAGTGGGGATATTGGCATTCTTGCTCTGACGCTCGCTCACTACGCCTGTCGCCTGAATAACATATTCACGCCCCAGATGAGAAGCCTTCTCGCAAAGTTCAGCGTTGCTATCCTCGCTGAACACTAATTGAGTGATACCGTAACGGTCGCGCAAATCCACAAAAGTCATTCCACCCATTTTGCGTGCACGCTGCACCCAGCCACTCAAAGTAACAGTTTTATTTACATCGGACAAACGGAGTTCGCCACAAGTATTTGTACGGAACATTTTTATATAGTTTTTATTGATTAAACTTTTAACTCGCAAAATTAATGAAAAAATGGGATTTTCCCAAGCAAGCAACGATAATCTCACAAACACATTTGCATTGTTCCATATTTAGAAGCATAAATAATGAAATATATTTCGGATTTTTAAGACTTTGGCACGGTTTTTGTAAGAAATCTTATGTAAAAATATTGTTCTTGCGCAAGAAAATGGTTATATCTTCGCGTTTGCAAAAGAAAAACCATTCTCTGCTACGAGGAAAGACAACAAGAAAAACAATTTATTCACCCTGTTTATTTTTGATTGAGGAGGAGAAGATATGAATGAATTTTCACAAAAAATGTCAGAAATACTATCACTGAGCAAGGAGGAGGCACGCCGCCTGCGTTGCAAGTGCATTAACCCCGAACATCTGTTGCTGGGTATAATACGCAAAGGGAAAAACACAGCTATCGATATTTTGAATATGTTCAATGTCGATGTTGCGAGCATTAAAGAGAGCATTGAGAGACACTGTGCCGAGACCACATCGGGAGAGATGCAGGAGAGCGAAGATGTAACACTTGGCTTCAAGACCGCCAGAATATTGCGTTTCAGCACATTGGAGGCACGCAATCTCAAAGAGAATACCGATGCCGAACATATATTGCTGGGAATATTGAAAGAAAAGGACAACCTTGCCGCAGATATTCTTGGAAGCAACGATGTAACCCATTCGCGCGTGCTTGAAGCAATAAAGAACATGAAACCTGACGTTACAGGCGGGTTTGGATTTACCGAACCCGAAGAAGAGGAGGAGGAAGACTCAGCCCCTGGCAGGTCGTATAACACTGGCAAGCAACACGCAGGCAGCACCGGGACCCGCACCGAAAAACAGAGAAACGACACCCCTGTCCTCGATAACTTCGGGACAGACATTACCCGTGCTGCTGCCGAGGGCAAATTGGACCCTGTCATCGGACGCGAGAAAGAGATAGAGCGCATTTCGCAGATATTGAGCCGACGCAAGAAGAACAACCCCATTCTCATAGGCGAGCCGGGCGTGGGAAAATCGGCTATTGTGGAGGGGCTGGCGCAACGCATTATAGAGCGCAAGACCTCGCGTACTCTTTTCGACAAACGTATTGTCGCTCTCGACATGACAGCCGTGGTGGCAGGCACCAAATATCGCGGGCAGTTCGAAGAGCGTCTGCAATCCATTATGAATGAGCTCGAAAAGTCTCCCAACATAATATTATTTATTGACGAGATACACACTATTGTAGGTGCTGGCTCCGCACCCGGCAGCATGGACGCAGCCAACATTCTCAAACCGGCTCTTGCGCGTGGCGAAATTCAGTGCATAGGCGCAACCACCGTTGATGAGTACCGTAAAAGCATAGAAAAAGACGGTGCATTGGAACGCCGTTTCCAAAAAGTGCTTGTGGAACCCACAACAGCAGAGGATACATACACAATTCTCAAAAACATTAAGGAGCGTTACGAGAGCCACCACAATGTAACATACACCGACGATGCACTGCTTGCGTGTGTCAAATTGACAGACCGCTACATCACAGACCGCTGTTTCCCCGACAAGGCAATAGACGCAATGGACGAGGTGGGAGCACGCATGCACATAAACAATATTGATGTTCCTAAAGAGATTGAGGAGCAAGAGGCTAAAATAGACGAGGTAACCCGAGAAAAAAACAATGCAGTGAAACGGCAGGACTTTGAAAGTGCTGCAAACTGCCGCGACCGCGAGAAGAGACTGCAGGCAGAGCTTGCCGACATGAAAGCCGAATGGGAAAAAAGCCGTGCCGACAAACGCCAGACTGTAACAGAGGAGGAGGTAGCAAATGTTGTATCGTTAATCTCGGGCGTGCCCATGCAACGTATGCAACAAGATGAGTGGACCCGCCTGCGCGGCATGAAAGAAGAACTGCAAGCACGAGTGATAGCACAGGACAGCGCAATAGAGAAACTCACAAAAGCCATACAACGCAGCCGCGTGGGGCTGCAAAACCCCGACAAACCCATTGGAACATTTATGTTCCTGGGACCAACCGGCGTGGGAAAAACCCTGCTTGCAAAAGAGCTTGCAAAATTTATGTTCGGCTCTGCCGATGCACTCATTCGCGTGGACATGAGCGAATACATGGAGAAATTCACAGTTTCGCGCCTTGTGGGTGCCCCTCCGGGATATGTTGGTTACGAAGAAGGCGGGCAACTGACAGAGAGAGTACGTCGCCGCCCCTACTCCATCGTTCTGCTCGATGAGATTGAAAAAGCGCATACCGATGTGTTCAATCTTCTATTGCAAGTGATGGACGAAGGCCGCCTCACCGACAGCTACGGACGCACTGTGGATTTCCGCAACACAGTTCTTATAATGACCTCAAACGTAGGTACACGCGAGCTTAAAGATTTTGGAACAGGAGTAGGATTCACCAAAGACCTGCGCAATGGCGACAAAGAATACTCACGCAGTGTTATACAGAAGGCGCTTAATAAACGCTTTGCGCCCGAGTTCATCAACCGCATCGACGAGATTATAAACTTCGACCAACTGGGGCTCGATGCAATAGTGAACATTGTGGATTTGGAGCTTGCACAGATTATAAAGCGTGTTCAGGAGCTTGGATACAGCATAGATGTTACCACCGATGCAAAAAAACATCTTGCGAGCAAGGGCTACGACATTCAATATGGTGCACGCCCGTTGAAACGCGCCCTGCAAACCTATGTTGAAGATGAAATCTCGGAACTATTGCTCAGCGGTTCCCTGAAGGAGGGTGACCACATTGTAGTGGTGGTTGAAGATGACAAACTTAAATTCAACATAGAAAACCCGCAACAATAAAAAAAAGGAACTCCATAGCAAGAGGCTCGCCGGCTGACATTATGCCGGCGAGCCTCTGCCATTTTGACAGAGCAACCCATTTGGCACTCTATTTGTTTATTATATAATGACACGCTGCGCGTAAAATAAATTCCTGACAAGATTTCCCAAACAGGTTAGAAATAAAAAACGCAGGCGCAGGTAAGATTTATTATTGCCTTGTCAATAAAAGAATTAACTAAAAACAGATAAAAGATATGAAAAAAGGAAACATTGGGGTAACAACCGAAAACATTTTCCCCGTAATCAAAAAATTTCTTTACAGCGACCATGAGATTTTTCTCCGCGAGATTGTATCAAACGCCATCGACGCCACTCAGAAGCTGAAAACCCTTTATGAGAAAGGCGAGTACAAAGGCGAGCTCGGCAACATGAAGGTAACAGTATCGTTGAGCAGCGATGCAATAACAGTGAGCGACAACGGTATAGGTCTCACAGCCGAGGAGATTGAGAAATACATAAACCAAATTGCCCTTTCAGGCGCGACAGACTTTCTGGAAAAATACAAAGACAGCGCGAACTCAATCATCGGGCACTTTGGTCTCGGATTCTATTCGGCATTCATGGTGTCCAAGAAAGTGGAAATTGTAACAAAATCTTATAAAGAAGGTGCGCAGGCTGTTAAATGGAGCTGCGACGGCAGCCCCGAATACACACTCGAGGAGTGCGAGAAAGAGAGCCGCGGAACGGACATTATAATGTATATCGACGAGGAGAGCAAAGAGTTCCTGGAAGAGAGCCGCATAAGCAACATTCTGAATAAATATTGCCGTTTCCTCCCAGTTGAAATTGCTTTTGGCAAGAAAAAGGAGTGGAAAGATGGCAAGCAGGTAGATACAAACGAGGATAATATCATAAACGATACCACCCCGCTGTGGACACGCAAGCCCGCCGAGCTCAAAGACGAGGACTACAAGGATTTCTATCGCAAGCTCTACCCCATGAGCGATGAGCCCCTCTTCTGGATTCACCTGAACGTGGACTTCCCCTTCCACCTCACCGGCATACTCTATTTCCCCAAAGTAAAAAGCAACCTCGACCTGCAAAAGAACAAAATACAACTCTTCTGCAATCAAGTATATGTAACCGACGAAGTTGAAGGCATTGTCCCCGACTTCCTCACCCTCATGCACGGTGTGATAGACTCGCCCGACATTCCTTTGAACGTATCGCGCTCATACCTGCAAAGCGACTCAAACGTTAAGAAAATATCTTCATATATCTCAAAAAAGGTATCGGACCGCTTGCAGTCAATCTTCAAGACCGACCGCACACAATTTGAGGATAAATGGAACGACCTGAAAATATTCATTCACTATGGCATGCTCACCGAGGAAGATTTCTATGACAAAGCAAGCAAATTTGCTCTGTTACAGGATACCGATGGAAAGAAATATACCTACGAGGAGTACAAGAACCTTATTGGTGCCGAGCAGACCGACAAAGAGGGCAACCTCATCTACCTCTACTCCAACGACAAAGAGAAGGAGTATGGCTTCATAGAAAACGCCAAGAACAAAGGCTATAACGTATTGAGCATGGACGGACAACTCGATGTAGCCCTCATAAGCCTCCTGGAGCGCAAATTCGAGAAGAGCCGCTTCACACGAGTGGATAGCGATATTATAGAAAACCTCATTGTGAAAGAGGAGCAGAAAACATCGGCACTCGGCGAGAAAGAGCGCGAGGTGCTCACCGGAGTATTCCAGAGCCAGCTCCCCACAATGGATAAAAAAGAGTTCTATGTGATGGCGCAAGCAATGGGCGAGAATGGCGCACCGGTGATGATTACACAAGCCGAGTACATGCGTCGCATGAAAGAGATGGCGTCAATTCAGGCAGGAATGTCATTCTATGGCGACATGCCCGATATGTATAACATTCTCATTAACGAGGAGCACCCCCTCATCAAGCGTGTGCTTGCCGATGCCGAGACAAGCTGTGCCGACAAGCTTAGCCCCATCAACGAGAAAACCACAGCGTGGGAAAGCCGTCGCAAAGAGCTCTACGATGCACGCAAAGACAAAAAAGAAGAAGATATCCCGCAGAGCGAAAAAGACGAGCTCGGTGAAATAGAGAAAAACCTCACCGATGCAAAGAGCGAGAAGGAAGCTATCCTTGCAGCCTATGCAGCCGGCAACAATACAGTGCGCCAGCTCATAGACATAACCCTGTTGCAAAACAATATGCTCACAGGCGAAGCACTAAACAATTTTGTCAAGCGCAGCATAGAGATGATGAAATAAATAATAAATCACGCAAAAAAGCC
Source organism: uncultured Bacteroidaceae bacterium (assembly GCA_964423665.1). Lineage (GTDB taxonomy): Bacteria > Bacteroidota > Bacteroidia > Bacteroidales > Bacteroidaceae > HGM04593. Next base: position 17,698 of record CAYRFX010000031.1, read on the forward strand.
GATGGAGACCATTCCATCGGCTTTTTTGCGTATATATTGAAAATTTTCAAGCGTTAACCTTTTCATACTTGTTGCATTATTTTAAGGGTGGTTTCACAACGCATCCCATTATAAAATGAGCATAACACCTCGCCAAATAAATCATTTGGAGAAAGCACATCAAACATTGTCATGCAAGAGCGAACCTTAATAGCATCAATGCCACCAAATATTGACAACGCAGTTTTATCCTTATGCTCAAGCAGCGCTTTGGTAATCTCTCGAATTCTTTTACCAAGAAGCGGATGCGCTAAATAGCGTTGCGCCTCTTCTCTATCGGCAATTCCATAATAATATGCTCGGCTACTTCGTCCCAAGCAACGAAGTTGTGGAAAAATGTACCATATCCAATGATTGATTTTCCTGCCATTCTTTATCTCCTCCAACGCCTGCTTGTATCCACCGAGACACAGAGATTCTTGCGCTTCAACAAAGCGTTCAATGTCTGTTTTTGCCAAATTATTCATAGTTCTTTTTCTTATAGAGAGTCCTATGAAACGATTTTTCTATCATTACTTTTGAAGTTTATGCAGCGACATTGTATATCCGCACCTGATACATCGTGTACTTGAAAGCGGTTTAGCACCGGGATAAGCTTCTTCGTACATAAAATGATGATTATCTCTTAAATAATGGACACTGCCCTATTATTCTGGTAAACTTTCGTATATCGCATAGAGTTCCTCATTAAAAAAAAGCAGATTAAACTGGACGGATTTATCTGGTGCTATGGCTGCAACCCCATCACCCTCATCAAAAGGCTCTATTTTATAATTGTTTTTCAAGAATAAATTCTCACAATCATTGCGTGACAAGCCCCAATCGAGCCCTATGCTCCTCAAATAATCTGGCATGGAAACTTTTCTTGTCAACTTCACTTCTGTAAGATATCTTTTATCTAATAATCTTTTTCGTGGTCTTGCTTCCGGCATTAAATCTATATATATATATTTTGCACGTAATTTATATCTATCATTATCTGGACCATATTTATAACATGAATCATCAAAAACAATACATATCCTATATTTATAATCTGGGGATTGAGCCAAGATTTTACCATACCAAGTATCATTACTAGTTTTGTATGGTTCTATAATTTCATATATAATAAATTCTTTTCTATGTAATACATCTACCCATTTATTAAAATAATTCGCCCAATACCAAGAAAAATATTTGCTCCATTCATAAGGCATTTGAGTGCCATTCTTTATTTTACAACTTTCCAATTTCCCTTTTTTATCAAATACAAATTCTATACCATCCACATCAAAACTAAGAATAGAACCTTCTTTTAAATATTGTTCAACTTTCCATCTTTCAATAAAATCAAACATTGATGTTACACCCACTATCCATTTGGCATGAGAAATAGGGAAAAGGTGATTCGCAGCGGTCAGTTCTATAACTTTCTGTAACTTGTCATCAATGTATAACCCCAGTTTATTTAGTTCGGGTTGCTTAACTTTATAAACAATAGAACAAGTCTCTCCCTCAACATAATTATACGGGACTATATATTCGGTTTGACGTTTCTGTCCTCCAAGAAGAGTTATTTTATATTTTTCATTGACTGACGTCAAGATTTTTAGAATCACGTTCACCACAATTTTATGTCCTTCTTGCTCCGTTTTAACATCTTCTATCTTAAAACATTTATCGAAATCTGGTTTAGAACATACTGGACTTCTATGAGTTGTAATAGCCAAATTTAATCTATTCATATAATCCGTATCAGAAAGTTTCACATTAATAGCTTCAACTTGTTCTGCAACTATATCTTCACCTATATCTCGAAGCCACTTCGCAATTTCACCATGCCTGCCAGCCTCTAACAAGTCATTAAAAAGATTGCTTTCTATTGTAAATGGCTTACTGAAATAATTCTTTAATTGCTCTAATGACATGCAATGTTCGTCGTTTATATACATAATGTTTAATTTATTCATTTTGAGGCATCTCTAAATTTATATGTGTCTTTCATTTCTATAATTCGTTCTATAGAAGTTTTCTCCTTGAGCATCTCTTCTTGTTTATGTTCTTTACCCTCTTGGTTTGCCATAACAGAATCTTTAATTTTATTAATAGCTTTATTAAAATCATCAGGAAGTATTTTAATGAGCGATGGCGACTCTTCTACACTAGGGTTAGACCGTCTCCATTCTAAAAACTTTTGAAATTTTTCCTCAACAACCATATTGAGCACACATTCAATTTCCGCCCCAGAAAAGCCTCCATATTTTCCTTGCATATTTTTGACAATGTTATAATAATCACCCAATGCAGAAAAATCAAACAAACAATCTTTAACATCTGCAGGATATCTCTTTTCAATTTTTGTTTTAAGAATCTCTGCTCTTTCGCGCTGATCAGGGAAATCAACGAAATAGACTTCGTCAAAACGACCTTTACGCATAAACTCAGGGCGCATTACATCATTGGCTGTTGCTACAATAAAAACAGGCGATGTACGCTCTTGCATCCATGTAAGAAAATGTCCCATCATTCGCGTAACCAGCATATCATTGTCTCCGCTACTATTATTGGAACCAGCAAAAGCTTTCTCTATTTCATCAATCCATAGCACACAGGGATGTGCCGCCTCTGCAGTAACTAATGCTAAACGTAAATTTCCTTCACTCTCACCTACATATTTACCCATTAGCCTACTCACATCAAGACGTAACAAAGGAACCCCAAACTTATTTGCTGTAGCCTTAGCAATCATACTCTTTCCACAACCTGGCATACCAATGATTAACACTCCTTTAGGAATAGGAATTTTATACTTCTCAGCATCGCCAAGATTTTCGTATATGTTACTTTTTATCTCCAAATCTTCACGCAGTATTTTCAACCCTCCAATATCACTAAAACTTATATCGGCGTTCACGACTTCGATAATTCCTGATTTCTTAACAATGCGCTGCTTTTCTTTCAAAGCTGTACGTATTGCCCCTTTGTTTATACGTTTATTCAAAGTTAAGGCTGTGCGTAAAGTTTGTTGTACTTCAGACAACTGCATGCCCTGGAGTGTACGAACCATTTCTGCAACATCTCTTTTTTGCCTTGGTTCAGTAAAGTTTCTTTTGCCAATCTTCTCTATAATACACTGCTCTATTTCTTCTGCAGTAGGAGGTAAAACCTCTACTATTGAAATTTGGTTTTTTAGTGCCAAGGGTAAAACATTAATCGGTTCCGGAGAAATGATAATAATAGTAGTAAGGGGATCATATTCATCAGATTCATATTTTGCCGCAAAAGTTTGAAGAAGAGATATTTCTCCCTCGCCAAATAAATCATTTGAAATATTTTTGAAAAGATATATTTTTTTATGTCTATGCCATGGTCTTTCTTCGCCATTAAGAGACTTGATGGTAAGCGATGGATCAACTACAAATCTTAAAAGTTCTCGTATGCTGAGTGGTTGTTTCTTTATTTCTGTATCAATTTTTTTTGTAATAAAATTAACAACCTTTCCTTGACCTTTATCAAATTCCACCACACAATCATCATGCAGTTGAGAAGTTGGTAGTGAAATTATATCTTTGAGTACCTTGTCAATTAGACTATAGTGATGGTGATTTACATAGGCTATAGGACAACTTAAAATACAGTCAAGTAATTGGTCTCTTAGTCTGTCATATGAGTTTTTCATGATTCTATCGAATTTCTATATCTGTTGTATCCTCATTAACTTCTTCTATAACATATTTAGCACCAGCATTCTTAAGGTTATTGATTGCTTGCCGAACAATCTTTACTCCCTCATTATCAAGCGGTTCCATAGGAGTCCTAAATTGCTCTGTACGCATGAATTCAATTGCCATATGAGGTTCTCTGCGAAGCCAATCCATAAAAAATACAGCAGCCATTCTTGTCATACCATCTTGTTCAACTAATTCCTGAAGACTAACACCATGAAATTCTAAATTAGTAATTGAGACATTTTGTTTATCAACCTCTTTAGAAATTATTTGCGCAACAACCTCTTTAAATTCCTTTGGTAAATTACGCACCTTCCAAATATTTCTCAACGTTGCGAAAACTGGTAATTTCTCAATATCAGTATAGTATTTATATAATTTTAGATAGTTAATTGTATTCATACATTATCGTTTTTTAATTGGTTCTATTTTTTAATTCAGTTTCAAAGCCATAAGCACTAGTTTCAATCGGTTGACAGCGATATGCTTCACGGTCCCATTCCGGCTGTATATAATATGCGAAATTATTTACATACTCTAATATTTTATCTTTAGAATATCCCAAAGTGTCACCTGGAGGAGTTGAAGCCCATGAACATACAGCGGCCCACTGACGAGCATGCATTAGTTCATGGTAAATAGTGTAAACCTGCTCTTTTGCCAACTCCAAGTTATCGCAAACAATAAATTCCGCATTTATATATAGGGTATTATCCTTATTGGAGAAATATCCCAACACAGCCTTTTCTTCTTCGGTTCGAGGTGGTACAATTTGTATATCAAGATTTGTTTCGTCTAATTGCATATCAGAAATCGCATCTTGTGCTAATTCATGAAAAGTTTCAATTCGTTGTTCCCCGGATTGGGTTTCTAAAGTCTCTTTTATCCCACTAGGAAAATGGCGTTCAATTGTATCTATAGCCTTCTGTCCGGCCTCTACATCAGTTTGTTCTAGAGTATATATATTTGGTTTTTTAACAGTATCTGTAATTTTGTTTCCCCACCTTACTAATGTTTCACCGATATTTTCTACTACCGATATAGTTGCCTCTTTAACTTCTTGAATCTTTTCTCTAGTCCAATTAACAACTTGTTCGCTTTTTTCTTTTACCCAGCCAACAGCTTGACTAGTTTTTTCTTTCACCCATGAAAAAAATCCCATACACTAATTATCTTAATTTTATTTATAATAATTTACTTTTTCTTTTTCAATATCTTTGACATGTTTTATACATAGTTGGAATACAATATATCTATTTGTTTTTTTGCAGATGATTCACCAAAATCATCAAATGACAATATCCCAATTCTTATTAGCACACATTTGGTAATAAGCATAAATATCATTTTTATTCAGTTACACGTTAATCCATTGATTTTAGTAGTTTCACAAATCCATCTCTTGTTAAGAGACAAAT
>CAYRFX010000032.1:0-22455 GCA_964423665.1 uncultured Bacteroidaceae bacterium
CGGAATAGATTGTGGTTCCCGCATGGTTTGCCGCTGTTTTGCCAAGTGTAAAGTTATAGGCTGCATCGGCAACGGTTTTGTGTGCAAGGTATTTTGCTGTGTTGCCTACGTTCTGGAATGTGTACTTATCGTCGGTTACGGTACACTCCCACACATAGTTGTTGTTGCTCTCATCAACTGCAGCGTTGAGTTTCAGCTCGTTGTTGTCGTTGATGTAGAAATAGCGGGGTACATACATACCTCCATAATAGGTGTCGGCATAGATGTAGTACTTTTTGCCGCTCTCGGGCGTGCCGGTCGAGACGTTGCTCAGCGCGGGGAGCGATGGAACTCCTGCCCAAACAAGTGTAATGCTTGTGATTATTGCAAGCATATACAAAAACATCTTTTTTCTTTTCATAATGTAGGTTATAATTATTAAATATTATTATTCTCAAACGTGCAAATTAACGAAGTTTTTGGCAAAAGGCAAATGTTTTTTATTTATTATTTTATAAGGTATATACCAATGTACGTTTTTGTGAAATAAATAACTTTTTTTGTCGGGTGAAAAAGTTGTTTGCTCTAAAAAAACATGAGATACTTGTTTATGACCTTGCTTTGTGCTATCTTCGCACTACACAAGAAGGGTTGCATGTTGCTGCCCTGTAAATATTAAATTTATGAGTCAGATTATATCACCATCGTTGTTGTCGGCAGATTTTGGTTGTCTGCATAAGGATTTGGAGATGATAAACCGCAGTGATGCCGATTGGTTGCATATTGATATTATGGACGGGGTTTTTGTTCCTAATATCTCCTTTGGACCTCCTGTGCTGAAGTATGTGGCAGAACTCTGCAACAAACCTCTTGATGTGCATTTGATGGTGGTTAATCCCATGAATTATCTCGATGCCGTAAAGGCTTTGGGTGCGCGTGTGATGAATATTCACTATGAAGCGTGCGTGCATCTGCATCGTGCAGTAATGCAGATAAAAGATGCCGGTATGATGGCGGGCGTTACATTAAACCCTTCCACCCCTGTGTGTATGCTGAAAGATATTATTGCCGACCTCGACCTTGTGCTGCTTATGAGTGTGAATCCCGGTTTCGGTGGGCAGAAATTTATTCCTCACACTGTTGATAAGGTGCGCGAGTTGCGTGAACTTATAGAAAAAACCGGGTCAAAGGCTGTGATAGAGGTTGATGGCGGGGTGAATGTGGAAACAGGCGCGTTGCTGGCGGCAGCCGGTTCCGATGTGCTTGTGGCGGGCAACGCAGTATTCAAAGCCGAGAATCCCGAGGCTGTTATTGCAGCATTGTGTGCGCTATAATTGATTGTGCCTAATCATAAAATAAAGAATTATCCTCTGCTCAGGTTGGCGTTACCGCTGATTGGCGGGGTTGTCATAGGGTGGCTGTGCAACGTGGAACTGTTGCACATTGCCATCTTGTTTGCTTTGTCGCTGCTTGCAATAGTTGCAGGTTTTTCGTCGCAGCTTTCAAAGAGGCTTTTTGGTGCCGGTGCTGTGGGTGCGATGCTTGCTGTGGGGCTTTTTGTGATAACTTGCGACAAAAAGAGTGCGTCCCCCTCTTGGAGTAATGAGAAACTTGCTTGTGAAGCGCAGCTGTTGGAGGTTCCTCATATGGGTGGCGTTGCCACCCGGGCTCTTGCCTATGTGGTTGTTGATGAGGCTTGTGCAAAAGAAAGTGTTCGTAACGAGGGGTATGTGGAGATATATTTTGCAAATAGCGTGGAGGCTGAATCTTTGCGTGTGGGCGAGCGTGTTCGTTTCGAATCTGTGATTAAAAATCCCTCTAATGCGGGCAATCCTGCCGAGTTTGATGTGGAGCGTTATATGCGAGTCAAGGGTGTGAGCGGCTCGCTTTTTCTGCCTATTGGCGGGTGGCATAGTGTGGGAGTGGGCGAATTGTCGCTGTCTATGCGCGCACTTGCTTTGCGTGATAATATTGTGAAGATGTATGAACGCTTGGGCTTTGAAGGCGATGCTTTGTCGTTGCTTGCTGCCTTCTCCGTGGGCGAAAAACGCGGTTTTTCACAAGAACTGAAAGAGGCGTATGCCAATGCCGGGGTTAGCCATCTGCTGGCATTGTCGGGGTTGCATTTAGGGCTTTTTTATATGGTGATACAGGTGCTGCTTGGCTTTACGGGGCGTGCTCGCAGAAGTTTCATCTTTCGCGAATTGGTTGCATTGCTTTTGCTGTGGGCATTTGCTTTTGTAGCAGGTTTCACCCCCTCGGTTGTGCGGTCGGCTCTGCTTTTTACACTCGTGTCTGTGGGGCGTTGCTTGCGCAGGGATAGTTCTGCGCTCAATTCTCTCGCCTTTGCTGCGATAGTGATGCTGATATTCTCTCCACGCCTTCTGTTTGATGTGAGTTTTCAGCTCTCCTTTTCAGCCGTTCTTTCCATTCTGTTGCTCACTCCGTGGTTACAAGGAGTGCTTGGTTGTGAGAAGCGTGGCAGGCTCTATGGCTATGTGATGTCGTTGCTTGCTGTGTCGCTGGCGGCGCAGGTGGGTGTGTTGCCTTTTTTGTGGTACTATTTTGGCACCTTCCCTCTTTACTTTCTTTTTGCCAACCTGTTGCTCGTGCCGCTTGCCACTGTGCTGATGGTGCTTGTGGTGTTGCTGTGGCTCTCTGCTCCTCTTGCTCTTTTACAGCAGCCGGTTGCGTGGTTGCTTGCCTCTCTCCTTGCTTTTATGAATTTTGTGGTGGAGTTTACTGCATCGTTGCCTATTGCATCTTTTATGTTGCCGCAGGTGGGCGTTCCCGGTGCCTGTTTGGTGGCAGTGATGTTGTTGGCATTTTTCCATGGTTTAATGTATAAAAGATACTGGATTCCGCTTTTTGTGGTTTCGGCAGTCATTATTGTTTGCTTGTTGACTATTTTTGCATTTGATGATGGCATGAAAAAGGATAGTGTCTTGCTCTTTAATAATAGAAAGTCGGGAGCTCTGCTTGTGCTCCCTGCCGATGGTGGCGGGTATGTAGTCTCTTCTGTTCCCAAGTTCGATTCAGATGCTGAAAAGGTCTTTTCTCCTTATGTTGAACGTGAGGGCATAGAGCCCTTGCAATGGATAGAGTCCTCATGCACTAATGAGCATATGAGTTATTCAAACGGGCTACTCTCTTTTGCTGATGTGCGCATGCAGTTACTTGCCGATGATTGTTGGCGCATCGATTCGTTGCAACACCCTGTGGATATTTTATGGCTTTGTCGTGGCTTTTTAGGGCCTGTGGATAAACTGCTCGAGGTCTATCCTTCCACATGTGTGATACTCGATGGCTCGTTGTATGCAGGCAGTCGCCGCAGGTTGCTGCGCGAATGTGAGTCTGCCGGTGTGGGTTGTATAGATATTTCGCAGCTTGGTGCGGTGAGGATAATTGGCGATGAAGGCTCTTTCTCGATAGAGACCATGCGGGGCAAATAATGTTTTTTCCTTTTCTCCTTGCTCAAAAACCCGCTTTTATTTATCTTCGCATAAATAAAATTGATAGATGATGCTTGAATGGCTGATACCGCAGGCGCAGATGGAGGCTCTGCGTGTTGTGATAGATAAAAATGAGAGATTTGTAGTTGTTGCACACAAGAATCCCGATGGCGATGCTGTGGGCTCTTCGCTTGCGCTGATGCTCTATCTGCGCAGCCTGGGCAAGATTGCCGATGTGGTGTTGCCCAACAACTTCCCAGATTTTCTCTCCTGGCTTCCATCTGCCGATGAAATTGTTGTGTATGAGACCGAGAGTGAACGTGCATGTGAGCTTGTTACTGCCGCCGATGCTATTTTCTGTCTCGATTTTAACTCTATCCCTCGTTTGGGCAATTTGGGCGAAGCTGTAGCTTTGTCCTCGGCTCCCAATATTCTTATAGATCATCATCTGCAGCCCGATGAAGGCTTTTCGCTTGCCCTCTCGGCTCCCGTGGCGTGCTCCACATCCGAGTTGGTCTTTCGTGTGATTTATCGCCTTTCATCGGTGCAGGCACTCTCTCTATCTATGGCGCAGGCTGTATATACAGGCATGATGACCGATACGGGCTCTTTTGCCTATGCTTCCAATCGCAAGGATATTTATCTTATTGTAGCAGAGCTTATTGCAAAAGGAGTTGATAAGGATTCCATATATAGGAAAGTGTTTTATAATTATTCAACATCGCGCCTGAGGCTCATGGGCTATGTTCTCTACAGAAAGATGAAGATTTACCCTCGCATGAATGCAGCCTTGATTACTCTCACTCATGAGGAACTCATGCGCTTTAATGTGAAGAAAGGAGATACCGAAGGGCTTGTGAACTTGCCGTTGCAGAAGAAAGGAGTGCGCTTTTCCTGCTTTTTGCGTGAGGAACTGCCGGGTAAGATTAATGTGTCGTTGCGCAGTGTGGGCGATTTTCCGTGCAACACTCTTTCTGCCGATTTTTTTGGCGGCGGAGGGCATAAGAACGCATCGGGAGGCGAAGTTCACGACACCATGGAGGTTGCAGTCGATAAGTTTTTGAAAGCGATGAATGCATACAAAAAAGAACTTACCGCAGAGTAAAGTTGCCTTTCATTCGCATCTCTTTTTAAGATAAAGTCAAAAAAAACAGATTTGTCTTTGTGCTTTCGTTGTAAAATTGTATTTTTGAATATTGAAACCTGCAATTTATAAAGATAACTTAAATACTATGATTAATAACCGTTGGTTTTTTGTGTTGTTGATGCCGCTTATGATCCTTCTTTTTGCGGCATGTGATGATGGCGTCTCTTATTCCGAGATGAAGGATAAAGAAAATGCAGCGATAAATAACTATATCCTGTCGCAGGGTATCACAGTGATTTCAAAAAGTAAATTCTTGGAACAGGATTCTGTTACGAATGTCGATAATAACGAATATGTGATGCTCGATAATGTTTATGTGCAGTTCGTCAAGAATCCCAATCCCCGCAGAGAAGAATATAAAAATGTTTCTGCAAAGAAACTGGAAGATGGCCGTTCGTTGAACCTGTTGGTGAAATATACCGAATATAGTATTATGGACGAGGAGATATTGACCGATAATAAGAACGAGGCTAATCCCGACCAGATGACAGTTACACGCGATGGAATCTCATATTCCGCCTCATACTCCTCGGGTGTGATGTTCGATACATATGGGACAACAGCTGTGCCCACAGGCTGGTTGGTGGTGATGCCCTATCTCTATTTCACACGCAGTCAGGCCAATCTTGCCGAGGTGAATCTTATTGTTCCTCACTCCGAGGGCACGGCAACCGCTGCAACATACGTTTATCCATGTTCATACAACATAAAGTTCCAACCCGAACAATAACCTACTAAATAAAAACTTATATGACACTTATTAAATCTATCTCAGGTATCAGAGGTACCATCGGTGGCAGAGCCGATGAGGGCTTGACTCCTCTTGATGTAGTGAAACTGACATCGGCGTATGCTGCGCTGATTCGTAAAACAACAACAAAAACGAGCAATAAGATAGTAGTTGGTCGTGATGCGCGCCTTTCGGGTAGCATGGTAAACAAAATCGTATGCGGTACCCTCATGGGTATGGGCTTTGATGTTGTTGATATAGGTCTCGCTTCAACTCCCACAACCGAGGTCGCTGTAACAATGGAGGACGCCTGTGGTGGTATTATTCTCACTGCCAGCCATAATCCTCGCCAGTGGAATGCATTGAAACTCCTCAACGAGAAGGGTGAGTTTCTAAATGCAGCCGAGGGTCAGGAGGTTCTTCGCATAGCTGCTGCCGAGGAGTTCGATTATGCCGATGTTGAGACACTTGGTAAATATCGCCTCGACGAAATATATGACGATAAGCATATCGATGCAGTGCTTTCACTTCCTTTGGTAGATGTTGAGGCTATAAAGGCTGCAGGTTTTAAGGTGGCTATCGACTGCGTAAACTCTGTTGGTGGTGTTATTTTGCCCCGTTTGTTCGAAAAATTGGGTATCACAAAGGTTGATAAACTCTATTGCGAGCCCACGGGTGATTTCCAGCACAACCCCGAGCCTCTTGCAAAGAACTTGGGTGATATTATGGGGCTTATGGCAAAGGGTGGTAACGATGTTGCTTTTGTTGTGGACCCCGATGTTGACCGCTTGGCTATCATCTGCGAGAACGGTGAGATGTACGGCGAGGAATATACACTTGTTACCGTTGCCGACTATGTATTGAAGCACACTCCCGGAAACACAGTATCGAACCTCAGTTCTACACGCGCGTTGCGCGACGTTACCGTGGCACATGGTTGCGAGTATTCGGCATCGGCTGTGGGTGAGGTGAATGTTGTTACCAAGATGCGCGAGACAAACGCGGTTATCGGTGGTGAGGGCAATGGTGGAGTTATCTATCCCGCTTGTCACGCAGGTCGCGATGCCTTGGTTGGTATCTGCTTGTTCCTCAGCCATCTTGCACACGAGAAAAAGACCGTGAGCGAGTTGCGTGCCACATATCCCGCATACTTTATGGGCAAGAACCGCATAGACTTGAAGCCCGGTTGCGATGTTGATGCTATCCTGGAGAAAATCAAGGCTACATACGCAGGCAAGGCTGAGATTAATACTATCGACGGTGTTAAACTCGACTTCCCCGATAAGTGGGTACACTTGCGCAAGAGTAACACAGAGCCCATCGTACGCATCTACTCCGAGGGTCCCACTCAGGAGGCAGCAGATGCCATTGGCGAGGAGATCCTTGCACTTGCAAACAGTTTGATGTAATAATCCATCTATATAAATTATACGGGTTGGTTCGCGCGCGAACCAACCCGTATAATTTATAGATTTTCTTTGCTTTCGAACCTGTTATACTTGTTCGCTTTGCATGTTTTTGTTTTTCTCCTATATTTTATTGCTGTTTTAATTTTATTTTATAAACTTTGTAGCAAATAACAATTTGTTGCCTATGAAACATTAGCACTAACCGTGCGTACAATTTAGACATATTGGGAATAAGCGTTTAGCTTGTATTCTTGTTCTTGAAACTTCGACACTTTCAACGACAACCAAGAGTAAAGCGATGAACGCTCACGCCATCGGCGTGGGCTTTACTCGTGTATTTGGTTGTCAGGTAGTCGAAGACCTCAAGAACAAATTATCGGGTTTTGTCCGCGCTTTTCTTTTGTACGTGAATATAACTAAAGGGCAAGTGTTTTAATAATATAGAATTTTAATTATGATAAATATGAAAAAGATATTTTGTGTTATTGTTTTGCTGTCGTGTTTCCTTGGCAGTTGTTTGGCTCAACAAACTATTGAGTATGTTTGTACACATTATTACCAAAATGATGCTAAAATGAAAAGAGAAAAACCAATTTTTATGTACATTACCTTCATGGATGACTATGCTCGATTTTATGAATCAGATGCTAATGGTATATGTAGGTCGAAGAGAGCCGATGGTAGTCCACGCATGTACAGATTCGAAAGGACGCAGAGCGATTATTTTTTATATACTTTGGATATCAAAACTACGATGACAGCATTTGGACGTGAAATTACAAATCGTTTAGCCGTATGGGAATTAATGAATTCTAGTATATATAAATTCTCAAAGGATTTGTCTATTTTAAACGTAGGCGGCTCAAGTTACACTGAAGTTTTTAAACGTGTGTCTAAAGCCGAAAAAGAGGCTATTTTGCGTGAACACGAGGAAAGCCTACCAAAATTATTGCAATGAGAAATATATTATTTCAAGTTTTGCTGCTTATTACAGTGTCATTAAATGCCCAAACATATTTCTATAAACTATCGGCAGTGGTGGAAAATGGCAATCGCCATGCAGGTAATGGTAGCGGAATATTTGTTACCTTTATTGATAAAGGTTGCTACGATTCCGATATTGAGGGTTGTACGATGAATAACGGGTTTCTCAATTTACAAGTAAAAGGAAAAAGTAAAATACAGTACAAGGGTACATCTTATTGGGGTGCTGCCGAGTATATCTTTTCTGCCGATTATAAATTGCTCAATGTGGTGGCAGGCGATTGTGTCTATATTTATAACAAGAGTAACAGTTCTGCGCAACGGAAATCTACTTATTGCGGGGTAAAAGCAGTCAGGAACAATAGCTTTGTGAGTCCTGTGTATGTGGGTGGTGCAGTGGGTGTTGTAGAAGATAAAAATGAGTATCGTGGCAAGTTGTCTCCCGAGCAATATCGTGAACATTATACCAGATGGGAGAACCAAGCAAGGTCGTGCTATGAGAGTTTGGTGGATATTGTTAAAGCAAATGATGGTGATGAGTTGCATGTGAATAAACACAAAGCCGATGAGTCAATCTTTTATCAATCGGGTATGAGGGAACTTTTAATTCGTTCACAAGCTGAGATGCGAAATGTGCGTAGCGAGGCAGCTTCGTATGGAGTAACTATTATGCAATCGCGCTGGGAAACCTGTTCTCCTCCTTCCCGATATTAATTATCTTATTCCCATATATGTATAACAGGTTGCTCATGTGAACACCCTGTTATACATATATCAACTCCCTAATCACTGCGTCGCTCACGAAAATACCTTTCTCTGTGAGTACGAGTGAGCCTCCGGGTGTCTCTTGCAGGTTGCCCGCTGCAATCTCCTTGCGTGCAGCCCTCATCATATAATTATATAAGGTGGTGCCGAATTTTTCTTTAATCCACTCTGTGGGCAGCCCGTCGGCGGTGCGCAGGCGGGTGAGCACGGCATCATTGTATCGTTCTTCGTTGCTCAGCTGTTCCTCTTCAAAAACAGGTGTGCCGTTCTCTATACCTTTTATATATACAGCAACATCGGCAATATTCCAGCCACGCGAGGTGCCGTTGTAGCTGTGTGCGCCGGCTCCGCAGCCTATGTAGGGCGTGTCGTTCCAATAGCTGCTGTTGTGGCGGCTTTCGTGTCCGGGGCGTGCGAAATTGGATATCTCGTAGTGGCGGTATCCCGCCTTTTTCATCTCGGCTATGAGCAGGTTGAATTGAGTGAGATTCTCCTCTTCGCTCAGCTCTGTGATATCACCCTTTTGCAAGGCATGATAGAGTGGTGTGTCCTCTTCGTATGTGAGATTGTATGCCGATATATGTTCGGGTTTCAGCTCTAATGCACTGTGCAGGTCGGCTGCCCACTGTTCGGGAGTGGAGCCCGGGAGGGCAAACATAAGGTCGATACTGATGTTTGTGAATCCTGCAGCACGGGCATTTCTCACCGCTTGTCGCGCCCCTTCGGCAGTGTGGCGGCGACCAAGCCTTTTCAGTTGTTCGTTACAAAAGGTCTGCACTCCCATGCTTATGCGGTTGAATCCCTGCTTGCGTAGCATCGCAAGGTAGGGGGGTGTGAGGTCGTCGGGGTTGCACTCTATGGTTATCTCGGGGGTGGGCGCAAGGTTGTATCTGTTGCGTATGCAACTCATTATGCTTGCGAGGTGCTCCTCGGAGAGCAGCGACGGGGTGCCGCCCCCTAAATATATTGTTTCTATAATACCTCTTCCTGCATACTCCTTGCGCTGTTCAAGCTCGCTGCAAACAGCGGCAATGTAGCTGTCGTGCAGTGCATGCAGGGTGGTGGAGTAAAAGGCGCAGTAGCGGCACCTTTGTTTGCAAAAAGGTATGTGTATATATATGCCTGCCATTAGTCTTATTTTGCTTGCGAAGATACTTTTTTTATTGCTTTTTTGAAAAACCTTTGAAATCTATTTGTTTTTCTACACGAAAATTCCTACATTGCTACCGCTTTAATAACAAACTAACCAAAATAGCAAAAATATGAAAACTTATCAGACTAACGAAATTAAGAACATTGCAATCGTTGGATGTTCAGGCTCTGGAAAAACCACTCTCACAGAGGCTATGCTCTATGAGGGTGGTATCATAAAACGTAGAGGTACAGTAGAGGCAAAGAATACTATAAGCGACTATTTTCCTGTTGAGCAGGAGTATGGTTACTCGGTGTTCACCACAGTTTTTCAGGTGGAGCAGGCGAATAAAAAACTGAACCTCATAGATTGTCCGGGTTCAGATGACTTTGCAGGAGGTATGGTGTGTGCTCTTGAGGTTTGCAACCTTGCAATGGTTGTTATCAACGGTCAGTATGGTGTCGAGGTGGGTACACAGAACTGCTTCCGTTATATTCAGAAGATGAAAAAACCTGCAATGTTCGTTGTCAATCAGGTAGATAATGAAAAATGTGATTATGACAATGTGATTGAACAGTTGCAGTCAATATATGGTTCAAAGGTTGTTCCTGTGCAGTATCCCGTAGCGTCGGGTCCCGGCTTTAATTCTATCATCGATGTGCTTTTGATGAAGAAACTCACATGGACCGCCGAGGGGCAGGCTCCTATTGTGGAGGATATTCCCGCCGACCAGATAGAAAGAGCCAAGGCTCTGCACACCGAGCTTGTGGAAAAAGCAGCCGAGAATGAAGAGGAGTTGATGAACAAGTTCTTCGATTCTGACGACCTTTCAACCGATGATATCCGCATGGGTGCCCGTTTAGGTCTCTCCACCGGCAGTGTATATCCCGTTCTTTGCTGCTCTGCTGCTACCGACGTTGCTGTTGGTCGTCTGTTGGAGTTCCTTGCAAATGTGGCTCCCGAGGTTGATGATATGCCTCAGCCTGTTAATGCAGATGGTGTTACAGTTCCTTATGACAGCTCGGCTCCCACATCATTGTTCTTCTATAAGACATCTGTTGAGCCCCACATCGGTGAGGTGAATTATTTCAAGGTTATCAGCGGAACATTGAAACCGGGTATGGATTTTGTGAATGCAGACCGTGGCTCAAAAGAGCGTATTGCACAAATCTATTGCAGCGCAGGTGCCAACCGCACAGCTGTTGATGAGTTGAAGGCGGGCGACCTCGGTTGCACCGTTAAGTTGAAAGATGTGCGCATTGGTAACACTCTTAACGATAAAGATGCCAACAACAAATTCTCACTTGTTAAATATCCTGCTTCTAAATATTCACGCGCCATCAAACCTGTAAACGAGAGCGAGATGGAGAAACTCATGCAGGCTCTTAACCGCATGCACGAGGAGGATCCTACATGGCGTGTAGAGCAGTCAAAAGAGTTGCGCCAGACAATAGTTTCCGGTCAGGGTGAATTCCACTTGCGCACTCTCAAATGGCGTTTGGAGAATGTTGAAAAGATTCAGGTTGTTTACGAAGAACCCAAAATTCCTTATCGTGAGACTATTACAAAGGCAGCGCGTGCCGATTATCGCCACAAGAAACAGAGTGGTGGTGCCGGTCAGTTTGGTGAGGTACATATGATAGTGGAGCCTTACGAGGAGGGCAAGCCGTTGCAAGAGGTTTACCGTTTCAATGGTCAGGAGTTCAAGATTAATGCCAAAGCTACCGAGGAGGTTACTCTCGAATGGGGTGGCAAGCTGGTATTTGTGAACAGCATTGTAGGTGGTTCTATCGATGCCCGCTTTATGCCTGCTATTCTCAAAGGTGTTATGGAACGCATGGAGCGTGGTCCCCTCACAGGTTCTTATGCCCGTGACGTGCGTGTGATTGTTTATGATGGAAAGATGCATCCGGTTGATTCAAACGAAATCTCGTTCATGCTTGCAGGTCGCAACGCATTCAGCGAGGCGTTCCGCAATGCCGGTCCCAAAATCCTGGAGCCTGTTTATGATGTTGAGGTATTTGTTCCCTCCGACAAGATGGGTGATGTGATGAGTGACATTCAGGGTC
Source organism: uncultured Bacteroidaceae bacterium (assembly GCA_964423665.1). GTDB lineage: Bacteria > Bacteroidota > Bacteroidia > Bacteroidales > Bacteroidaceae > HGM04593. Next base: position 11,668 of record CAYRFX010000032.1, read on the forward strand.
GCAGAGGTATGATTATGGGTATGGAGAGTGAGAACGGTTATGAGAAACTCTCAGCCAAGGTTCCTTTGAAAGAGATGTCGTCTTATTCAACCTCATTGAGCTCACTCACAGGTGGTCGTGCTTCATTTATTATGTCTCCCGCCTCATACGAGCTTGTTCCCACAGATGTTCAGGACAAGCTGGTTAAGGAGTTTGCAGCAAAAGAAGAGGAGTAATATTCTCCCACTATATGAAAAGGCGAGCCTTTGAGCTCGCCTTTTTTTGTTAAATTAGACTTTGTTTTTGCTAAAACATATTCTCTTTTGTTATTTTAGTTGTTATTTTAATAAATTAAATCTTTTCAGTTGTTAATTAAAAGAAAAATAGCCTTAATTCCTCTTAATAAAGCGTGCAATCTTTGCATGTTGTGATTATATTTGCAATATGAAGAAACTGACAATATTAATAGTAGGGCTTGTTATGGGTGTCTGTTGCTTGGGCTTGCTGTATCTGCAGGTAAGCTATATTGAAGCAATGGTCGATATGCGACGCGAGCATTTTGAAGAGGGAGTGAGACGTAGTCTCTACCAAGCTGCATATAACCTTGAGCTCGATGAGATGAGAGCATATCTTGCAAAGGATATTCAAAAGGATATTCATCGCGGGCAGATAAAGGACGGCTTTTTGAAGATGGAACATTCCTACCTTGCATCAACCGAAGGTGGCAATGTGCTGTCGGCATTTGAATTAAAGACGGTTGTAAAGAACCCGTCGCAATCTTTGTCGCAGTTCAAGATTAATTCAAACAGAGGAAATCTCTCTATGCGTGATGCGCAGCGTCTCTCGCTCGAAATCTTGAGCAAGAGATACAAATATCAGCGTGCAGTGCTCGATGAGGTGCTGTATAATATGCTGTATCAGGCAAGTGAAAAACCATTACAAGGGCGCATAAACTTTGGCAGGCTCGACCAATATCTGAAATCGGAACTCGCAAGCAACGGAATTCTCATACCCTATCATTTTAGAGTGTTGCGTGGCGATGGCGAGGAGGTTTACCGCTGCCCCGATTATTCATATACCGATGGCGATAATAAATATAAGGAACTGATATTTAAGAACGACCCACCTACACATATGGGAGTTCTTGAGGTTAATTTCCCCACCTCTTTATTGAACAATTATATTTATAGTTCGGTTAAATTTATGATTCCTTCCATACTGTTCACTTTTGTTTTGTTAATAACATTTGTGATAACATTGTATATGGCATTCAGGCATAAGAAGATAACCGAGATGAAGAACGATTTTATCAATAATATGACGCATGAGTTCAAGACGCCGATATCCACCATATCATTGGCGGCACAAATGTTGCAGGACCAGTCTGTTGCAAAGTCCCCCGAGATGTTCTCAAAATTGTCGGGAGCCATTGCAAGCGAAACAAAGCGTTTGCGATTCCAGGTAGATAAAGTGTTGCAGATGTCAATGTTCGATAACAAGAATAACGCTTCGCTCAAGATGAAGGAACTCGATGCCAATGAACTTATTTCGGGTATAGTGAATACCTTTACCGTGAAGGTGGAGCAGAGCGGCGGTAAGCTGACGTGGAAGCTCGATGCCGAGGACCCATTTATATATGTTGATGAAATGCACTTCACCAATGTGGTGTTCAATCTAATGGATAATGCTGTGAAATATCGCAGGCAAGATGTCCCATTGGAATTGGAGGTACACACATGGAACAGTAATGACAATTTTATGTTGTCGGTGAAGGATAATGGTATAGGTATCCGCAAAGAGGACCTTAAAAAGATATTTGATAAATTTTATCGCGTACACACCGGTAACGTTCACGATGTGAAGGGTTTTGGTCTGGGGCTTGCGTATGTGAAGCAGATTGTGCAGGCTCACAGAGGAACCATACGAGCCGAGAGTGAGCTTGGTGTGGGAACTACATTTGTAATTGTATTACCTTTAAAATAAAAACATTATGGAAGAAAAACAGAGAATCTTGTTATGCGAGGACGATGAAAACCTTGGTATGCTTTTGCGTGAGTATTTACAGGCAAAGGGTTATTATGCCGAACTTTGTCCCGATGGAGATGTTGGTTATAAAACATTCTTAAAGGGTAAATTTGATATTTGCGTGCTCGATGTTATGATGCCGGTGAAAGATGGTTTCACTCTTGCACAGGAGATTCGTGCAGCAAATTCAGAAATACCCATCATCTTCCTCACTGCAAAAACGCTGAACGAGGATATTTTGGAAGGCTTTAAGATTGGTGCCGATGATTATATAACAAAACCTTTCAGCATGGAGGTTCTTGTATCGCGCATCGAGGCTATCTTGCGTCGTGTTTGCGGCAAAAAGAGCAAGGAGAATACTCTTTATAAGATAGGTCGTTTCTTGTTCGACACACAGAAACAGCTCCTCACCATTGATGACCAGCAGACAAAGCTAACAACAAAAGAGTCGGAGTTACTGAGTCTCCTTTGCGCTCATACCAATGAGATACTTCAGCGCGATTTTGCCTTGAAGACTGTGTGGACCGATGATAACTACTTCAATGCCCGCAGCATGGACGTGTATATTACAAAATTGCGCAAGCACTTGAAAGCCGATGATTCTATTGAGATTATCAATATTCATGGCAAGGGCTATAAACTCATTGCACCCGAGGCAGAGGCGTAACCCTTCATAGTACATAATAAAAAAGGTTGCTGAAAAATCAGCAACCTTTTTTATTTGATTATCTCCTGTTATTTATCCTCCTCCATCGCTTTTTTACCGGCAATGATGTATGTTACAAGACCTACAACCATCGCTGCATATGCACTCACGTTCAAAGAGTTGATGTTGTTCCAACCGCAAAAGTGGCTCAAAATGAGGATTAATGCTCCAATAAGGATAATAGCAAGAGCTACATACTTGATTTTAGTTGCCATATTTATATCTTTTAATTGTTTTTCCTTTGTAGCGTGCACTCTTCTCGCACATTATATTGCAAAGAAACACATAAATATTTAGAGAACGAAATTTTTTTTGCTTAAAATTCCTGTTTATCTGTAATTTATAACAAAAAATAAGTTTTGTTCATTGTCATATGTGCAATAATCTCTCCATTATGTATGTTTTCCCTGCTCGTAAAGTTAAAAAGCTATAAAAGCATTGCTTCATGCGGCAATTGTGTTTTTTTATGGTTAAATTCGCAAAGAGACTCTATCAAATGGAAGAATTGTTGAATATTGACGGGCTTTTCGGCTACCTCTATTACATAAATAATGTATTGGCGGTGCTTATTATGGTTCATGTGGTGCTCGACAACCGCAACCCCATAAGAACACTTGCGTGGATAATGGTGCTCCTTTTTATTCCATTTCTCGGTCTGGTGCTCTATTTCTTTTTTGGTCGCGATACAAAAAAATTAAAGTATATAAACCGCCGTTCCCTGTCGCGGATACAGCAACGCAGTCATCTCTATTATCGTTCGCAAAACAAGGTGACGCCACCTGTCGAATATTCTCATCTTGCAACGTATCTCGAAAATACAGCCTCGGCTTATCCCATGGCAGGCAATAAGGTGCGGGTTATAGGTTCTGTGGAATCTTTTATAGATGAGCTCCTCAGTGCTATTGCAGCTGCCAAGGAACACATCCATTTACAGTTCTATATATTTGAAGATGACCGCCTTGGCACTTGTGTGCGTGATGCCTTAATTGCAAAAGCACGAGAGGGGGTAGAGGTGCGGGTAATTTACGATAGTGTGGGTTGCCTGGGTGTTTCCCATAGTTTCTTTGATGAAATAACCATTGCAGGCGGTCATGTGGAGGCGTTCCTGAAGGTTTGGTTCCCCATTCTGGGCGATAGAGTAAATTATCGTAATCACCGCAAGGTTGTAGTAATAGATGGTAAGCTTGGGTATATTGGGGGGTGTAATATTGCCGATAGGTATGTGAGTGGCACAGAAACGGGTTGCTGGCGTGATACAATGCTTGCCATACAGGGCTGTGCTGTATATGGCTTGCAGACCTCTTTCCTCATCGATTGGTATTTTGCTGCCAATTCGTTGGTAAGCGGTAAACGTTATTTCCCGCCAATAGAGCAGCATGGCGATGCGATGTTGCAGGTGGCTCAATCTAACCCTGTGGGCGGTAATCGTGTAATAATGTCGGCTCTTATAATGCTTTTGGGGGCAGCGCGCAAGTATGTTTATATACAAACCCCATATCTTGCCCTCACCGACCCAATGATACTAGCCATTCGCAATGCGGCACTGTCGGGTGTAGATGTGAGGCTGATGATTCCCTTTCGTTCCGATAGCAGGATTTCCGATTTTGCCTCCTTCTCATACCTTGGAACCCTTTTGGAGGCGGGTGTCAGAGTCTATCTCTTCAAGGGTGGTATGTTGCACTGCAAGACTGTTGTGAGCGATGATAAGGTCTCTTCAGCCGGTTCGGCGAATTTTGACTTCCGAAGCTTTTATTATAATTTCGAGGTGAATGCCTTGGTTTATGATGAGGCGGTTGCTTGCGAGATGAGAGCTCTTTTCATTGCCGATGAAAAGAGCTGTGTTCAGCTGACGGAACAGAATTACGAGGCACGCTCCTTTGCCCGCCGTTGTGCCGAGTCGGCAGCACGCCTCTTCTCGCCCATCTTGTAGTTGTTATTTCTTGAAGAATGTGAAATTTACGCTGCCGTATGCAATATGACGGAAAAAGTGCGGATTGTCGCTGAAGTCGTTATCTTTCCCATGCTCGAAGATGAAAATACCGCCCTCCTTCAACATGTTTGATTGAAGAATGAGTTGAGGTATCTCCTTCAGTTCTTTAAGAGCATAAGGGGGGTCGGCAAATATAAAATCATAGCTTGCCGTGCAACGGCGAATATAACGGAATACATCATCACGCACAAGAGACCAGTTTTCATCTTTAAGCAGGCTTGCGCTTTTGCGCAGGTGGGTAAAGTGCAGAGGCTCCAGCTCTACCGATGTTACTGAGGCGCAGCCACGCGACAGCAGTTCGAGACTTATGCTGCCTGTCCCCGAAAAGAGATCCAATGCGTGTGTCTCCTCAAAATCCATAATGTTGCAAAGAATATTGAAGAGGTTCTCTTTTGCAAAATCGGTAGTAGGGCGCGCCTTGAAGTTGCGTGGAATGTCGAAGTGTCGTCCTTTGTATTTTCCGCTGATTATTCGCATAGTAGTAGTGCTTGTAGGTCAAATGGTATATTGCCGATTCTGTTGAGAAGGTTTGGTGGAAATAGTGCTCCCGGGTTTATACGCTCCCTGTGGCGTATGAATTGTGCTGCAATGTGGGTAATCTCCTCAACTCTTTTATTTCCGCAGAGGTATAAAGTATCCTCGGTTTGTGATAGTTCCTGCGCCTTCCAAACGGCAAGCAGATAATATAGTTGATTATGGTTGTCGGTAGTGCCGAAACTGTTTATCAGCTCCACCTTGCCGCCTTTTATAGAGATGAGCAATGAACCCTCCTCGCCATAATATGCAAGCATGTATTTATCACCCTCTAATGGTTTGCTCGCAATGTAGCCGGGTAATATGCTTGCAGGTGTGTAGTAACTCACATTACCCATCTGTGCAAGGCGGTTGTATATGTTCTTCTCCACCGGAAACAGCACCGTGAGGTTATGGGCTGTAAGCCTGTTTGCTATAATTTCAACGTTCGTATCGGCTTTTGGGAAGCAGCACCTGTAATATATCTTGTAGCTCTGCTTGTCGTCGTATTCGGCGGGTAGAGTGGTGAAGCTGTCGGTTACAATAATGGCTTTTATCTCACTCGCCTCTTTTATAGGCAACGGGCACTCTTCTATTGCCTTGCAAAGGTTGGCATAGAGGCTGCTGTTGTCATCGGCACGATGAAAATGATATTGTATAGAGTCGGGCTCCTCAGCGTTATATATGCAAAAACAAAATCCATTCGTACTTATACGAATGGATAATGTTTTATATGGTATATTCTCTCCTTTCATCAAAGAGAAATTATTCCCAGTTACCGGCGTTGTTGTTGGGGTTCTCAACATCACCCACCTTCAAACCGCAGTAACGGTCCATCTTCTTCATCTGATAGATGAGGTTGGCAAGCTCCTGCTCGTTGATATCCTGCAAGTAGGTCTCATAGGGAGTGCGTGCCTCGAAGAGGTACTGTGCACTACCGGCTTTTGTTGTGTCGCAGCTTGTGAGGAGCTCAAATTTCTCACCTTTGCCATAAGGAACAAAAGCAAGAGAATCAACCTTGAACTCTTTGGGATAGATGGTGTCGAGCAGCGCAATCCATGAGGTATCGCGGCGGAATCCACGCAATCCCTCTTTATCTACCTCTGCCCATTTACCGGTTTTCTCGGCTTTCTTAATCATTTCAAGAGCCTTATCCTCGGTGAGACCACGCTCAAGCTGAGCATCGTCAAGTTCGCCTTGTTTCAAAATGATAGGCATCTTTGCAACCTTCAAGAAATTGATAAGTGTGTCAAAGTTGTCGGCATAAGCACCCTCGTGGCTGTTACGAAACTCAATCTGTGCTGTACGAATATCAATGAGACGAGCCACAATCTCTTTTTCACGAGCTGAGCGCACTTCTGCAAACTCAATGGGACCCATGATACTACGATAGCTGATGTATGCCAAGCCTACAACAGCGAGTAAAAGTAATACTTTTAAGACGTTTTTCATTGTTACTATATTTAATTTATGTATTTTCGTGTCGCAAAAATAAGATAAAAAAACGAATTTCCGTTTTTAATGGTATATATATTTATTAATAATTGTGATAAATAAATATTTAACATCGCAAATTAAAACAAATTTTCCTTTCGTTCCAACAAAAGAGCAGGAAAATTCTCTCGAAGAGATTTCTATGTTCCTTCTGTCGGGCGACGATAGGCGTGTGTTTCTTCTTTGCGGCTATGCCGGAACCGGTAAAACAACTCTTGTGGCAGCCCTTGTAAAGACTATGGAACAGTTAGAGCGTCGCACCGTGTTGCTCGCTCCCACAGGCAGGGCTGCAAAAGTATTCTCTTCATACTCAGGCAAACCTGCATATACCATTCATAAATGGATTTACAGGCAGAAATCCATTCTCAACGGTTCATCTTTCACGCTGATGGAGAATAGGTCTGTAAATACTCTTTTTATAGTAGATGAAGCATCAATGATTGCCAATGAGGGTGCGTCCAATTTTGGTTCTGGTGCTTTGCTCGACGACCTTGTGGAGTTTGTATATTCGGGCAGAGGCTGTTCTTTGTTGCTCCTCGGCGATACAGCGCAGTTGCCCCCTGTTGGCGAGGAACTCTCTCCTGCTCTCTCCTCCACATATTTGCGTTCAATGTTCCTTAATGTGTCGGCTGTGGAACTCACACAGGTTATGCGCCAGCTCGATGGCTCGGGAATATTGCAGAATGCCACAGCACTGCGGCAGGTGATTGCAGGGGGTGATGCTGGTTTCCTGCCTCGTATAAAATTAAAAGGGTTTGCCGATATTTGCAGGGTGCAGGGTGATGAGCTGATAGAGGCAATAGAGAGCTCATACAACTCCGTGGGCATAGATGAAACAATAATCCTCTGTCGCTCAAACAAACGTGCCAATATATATAACGAAGGAATACGCCGTCGCATTCTCTATCGCGAGGAGGAACTCAACCGTGGAGATGTGCTTATGATTGTAAAAAACAATTATTATTGGCGTGAGGAACTTGGCAAGCTCGATAAGAGTATTCTTGAGAAGATAGATTTTATAGCCAACGGCGATACTGCAGAGATAGTTCATGTGGGTTCTACCGAGGAGATGTATGGCTTCCGCTTTGCAGATGTGACGCTCTCTTTTACCGACTATGAAGATTGTGAGTTCGATGTAAAAATAATGCTCGGCACGCTCACCAGTGAGTCACCCTCTCTCACAAAAAACGAGAGTGAAACCCTCTTTGCGGCAGTGTGGGAAGATTATCCCGAGATTCGTTCCAAGCGCAAGCGCATGGAGGAGGTGCGCAAGAATCCCTATTATAACGCACTGCAGGTAAAATACGGCTATGCGGTAACCTGCCACAAGGCACAAGGTGGTCAGTGGAAACGAGTTTTTATAGATCAAGGTTATATAACCGCCGAGATGGCGGGCGCCGATTATTATCGTTGGCTCTATACCGCCTTCACCCGTGCCTCTGAAAAGCTTTATCTTGTAAACTGGAGCGAGACACAGATTATGGAATGAGTTCACTCATTCCATAAATTCTTCCATTCTCCTCTGTTTATATTGCTGTTCCCTTTTATTCCCTGTGAATTGCGGTCACTGCTTATGGATATAGAGGATACTGCCAGAATTTCACTGCTTTCGATTGATACAATGCCGCAAACAGGGCGTTCATACTGTTTTTTCATAACATTTGTATATTTTCTTTTACACATTCTCTTCGGGTGAAGATTACTTTACCAGCACTTTCTTGCCATTAATGATGTATATGCCGCGCCCACTGATTGTTGTAACCTTGCCTTGCAGGTTGTACACGAGATGTGAGGCTTGCTTCTCAATTTCATCATTCGGGACTTTATCTATTGCTGTCGTTCCAAAATCGTTGCGGTTGAGTGCAATACTGTAAGAACTTTTTCCATCGGGGAAGAGTTCGTCAAATTTCGGACCCAAAAAGTAACATCGGAAGGGTGAAATCTGTACACTCTTTGATGAGTTCTGTATTTCTCCATCTACGAGTGCATAGGTTATTTCGAGATAGGCATCGAGAGTTACATCGAGGGTTGTATAAATACCGGTCATAGTCCATTTCTCATCATCGGTGACCATGTATTCGATATCACCGTTGAGAATTGTTGCATTGTTTATGGAGATTAGTTCGTTTGATATCTCTTCGCTTGCATTCTCATAGATGTATGGAGTATTGGGTTGCGGGTCTTCAACTTGTGAGAAACGCAACGTGTTGTCTGTTGAACTGCTTATCTTGTAGAAGTTGAATGCTCTCTTGCTCTCTTCATTTAGTTCAAAGGGTAATATAATGGTACCAAGTTGCCCCTCTTCCAATGTTCGTTGATATTTAATAATGTTATAGGTGTTGGCTGCGAGGTTGAAGTTGAGCCCGCTTTCATCGGAAATGGTAAGTGTGCGATAACTCCTTTGTGGAATACTGCCGGTGCCTATTGTGAGGTTGCTGTTGAGGAATATGCTGTCGAGAGCGGTGCAACCGTTAAATGCATAGTCGTTGATGGTTGTAACGTTTTCGGGTATTGTTATTTCTCGAAGAGCGGTAAAACCATTGAAGGCATACGCGCCTATGGTTGTAATATTGTCGGGAAGCGAAACCGAGGTTATTGCGCTTCTGTATTGGTTCCATGTGGCAGGGCTTGCTGCAGTGTAGTCGGTCATGGCACCATGACCGGTTATTGCAAGTGCACCAGTGTTGCTGTTGTATGTCCAGTTGAGGTTAGTGCCACACTTGCCAGTGTAATCTTTTGCTTGAATACATGTGGCAGCGATTAGCAGAATCGCTGTAAAAAGAGTTGTTCTTGTTTTTTGTTTCATTATTTCCTTGTTTTAGTTTATACTATTTATATAAACAAGTTGTCGGAAATAATGTTTATCGGCTTATATTAAAACCGGAGTAGTTTGTGCAAACTACTCCGGTTTTAATATAAGGTACTTTATATCCTTTTAATTCAAATCTCTGCAATCTCAAAAACCTTGTCCATCGCAGCCTTTATGCCGGCAGGGTTCTTGCCACCGGCCTGTGCAAAGTGTGCTTGTCCGCCACCGCCGCCCTGCATTTCGCGGGCAGCCTGTCCCACAATCTTTCCGGCATTTATACCGCGCTCCACAAGGTCGGCACTTGCCGAAATTGTGAGTTGTGGCTTGTCGTTATATACACTGCCTATGACAATGAAGAGGTTTTCGGGTTGTTCCTGTCGCAATGCAAAAACAATATCTTTAACGGTTGCCGGTGCAACGGGGAGCATTGCGCTGATGTAACGTACACCTTTGCGCTCCTTAATATCTTTCAGCAACTCGTTCTTCATGCTTTGTGCCTTCTCCTTGGCATACTCCTCAATCTCCTTTTTGAGTTCTGCATTCTCGGCTATGGATTTTATGATGGTTGCTTTTAGGTTGGGCACATTGTTAAAGAGGGCGTGTATCTCCTTCATCAGGTTCTGTGCTTTGTACAAGTGTTCCTCCAAAGCTTCACCTGTGATAGCCTCGATGCGGCGCACGCCCGCTGCAACAGAACTCTCCGATATAATCTTCACCATTCCAATTTTACCGGTTGCCGCAACGTGTGTTCCGCCACAGAACTCTATTGAGGTGCCGAACTGTACAACACGCACATGGTCGCCGTATTTCTCTCCGAAGAGGGCTATGGCTCCCAGTTTCTTTGCCTCCTCGATGGGAATGTTGCGGTGGTCGGTCAAGGGGATATTCTCGCGTATGCGGGCGTTTACAATGCGCTCCACCTGCTCAATCTCTTCGTCGGTAACCTTCTGGAAATGTGAAAAGTCGAAACGTATTGCTTCGGGAGTAACCAATGAACCCTTCTGCTCAACGTGTGTGCCAAGTACCTGGCGCAATGCCTGGTCGAGCAGGTGGGTACAAGAGTGGTTGGCTGCGCTTGCGTTGCGTTTCTTCAGGTTCACTTCGGCACGGAAAGTAGCTGTTGCATCGGCAGGCAACTGCTTTGTGATATGAATGGGCAGGTTGTTCTCCTTCTTGGTGTCGATAACCTCGATGCGTTCGTCGCCACAGATGAGAACACCGGTGTCGCCCACCTGTCCACCGCTCTCGGCATAGAAGGGAGTCTCTTTCAAT
>CAYRFX010000033.1:0-22424 GCA_964423665.1 uncultured Bacteroidaceae bacterium
TCTTTTTCGTAGCGTGTTTCAAAATCGATATTTGCAAGAGCATCAAGCTCGTTTACTACTATATCGATATTATCGCAACCGATACCTGTGCCCACCACTGTTATACGTTTACCTTTATAAGTACCCGTGATGGTGCGAAACTCACGCGCGCTGATGTCACACTCCGTGGAATCGAAGAATGCCGCCACTTTGGGCACACGGTTGGGGTCGCCCACCAAAATAACTTTGTCTGCCAACTGTTCCGGTTTTACTCCCAAATGATAAACTGCCCCGTTGGGTTCTATAAGCAGTTCCGAAGGAGGAAAATAACGCTTCATAATCAACACTCTTTAATTGTTCAACTGTATCCCCTGCGGGATTATATAAATAGCTTATCGGCTGTTCTGCCTCATTCTTTGGCAATGTTGTCACGCATTGCGGTGTCGGCCTGGATATTCTTCATGCGATAGTAATCCATGATGCCCAAATTACCTGTGCGGAACGCCTCTGCCATAGCTTTGGGAACCTCTGCCTCGGCTTCAATAACGTGGGCGCGAGCCTCTTGGGCGCGGGCTTTCATCTCCTGTTCAAGAGCCACAGCCATTGCGCGACGCTCCTCAGCCTTTGCCTGTGCAATGTTCTTATCGGCATTTGCTTGGTCTATCTGCAAGGCTGCACCAATATTCTTACCTATATCGATATCGGCAATATCAATTGAGAGAATCTCGAATGCGGTACCGGCATCGAGTCCCTTCTTGAGCACCAATTTGGAAATGGAATCGGGGTTCTCGAGCACCGCCTTATGGTTCTCGGACGAACCGATTGACGACACAATACCCTCGCCTACACGGGCAAGCACGGTATCTTCACCGGCACCACCCACAAGGCGTTTGATGTTGGCACGCACGGTTACACGGGCAATGGCAATGAGCTGTATTCCATCTTTTGCCACAGCTGTAACATGGGGGGTATCAATAACTTTGGGGTTTACAGACATCTGCACCGCCTCGAACACATCGCGACCTGCAAGGTCAATGGCTGTTGCCATCTGGAACGACAGTTCGATATTTGCCTTTGCCGCCGACACCAACGCGTGAACAACCTTCTCCACATGACCGCCGGCAAGATAGTGAGCCTCCAGCGCATCGCGGGTAATATCTTCGAGACCCGCTTTGTGAGCCTCAATCATTGCCTGCACAATGGTATAAGGCGGCACATTACGAATGCGCATCAAAAACAGCTGAATGAGCGAGATGTGAACACCCGACACCTTTGCCGATAACCACAGCACAAAGGGCACATAATGAAAAAACACCGATAGCACCACCACTATTACGATGGCAACTAATCCAATTAAAAATGTATTGTCCATAGAATATATAAATTTAGAATTTGTTATTTGTTCTTCTTCAGTCTCTTTTTTAACCTGTTTTACTACATTGCCACTTGAATTCCCCTTCACCATTTTTATATTGAAAACTCTGCGGGAACCTATGGGCAAGCGTTCTGTTTTGTAACCAACATACGAAATCTCCAATTTGTTGCCTGTGCTCTTAATGGGCATGGAAAAACGGCCGTTATAGTCGGTTACCACTGCATTTATTATACGATTATTCTTGTCGCGCTCGGTAATATTAACCATAATAAGCGGACCTTCGGTATCACTGCTGATGATTCCCGAAATTCTCCTTTCTCGCTGTGCAAAAGAGTTAATGGCAACAATACAAAAAAGCAGAAGCAACAATATTTGTTTCGTCTTATTCATAAGCGGGTCCATTCTACAAATGCAATATAATCCTTATACGCAACAAAAATATCATTTATTAAAGAGGCTATTTGCTCTTAACAAATATCGTATTGCCGGTAATGCGGAAAACATAAACTGCCGACCCCTCGTCAATAAAGCCATCGGCAGAGGTAACCTCAACCAAACGCCCATCAAAATCTACCTCACCCACAAGAGCCAAACGAGTGATGGCAACACCCTCGTCACCCACAGCGAGAGTGGAGCTGTCGGGGTTCTGCACCGTTGAGTTTATATTCTCTTTCAAAGCAACCTTGTCTATAGATTTTCCATAGATAGCCCACAGGATTAGTGCAAACAGAGCCAGAGCCACGACACCTATTGTCAGCCAACCGACAAGCGGCTGAATGCAAAAAGCGTATGCCACTGCGCCTGCCATGGAAAGCACGCCAAGCACTCCTGTAATACCGATACCGGGAATAAACGCCACCTCCAATGCGAGGAGCAATACACCCAGGGAGACCAAAATAGCAATAATCAATATTTCCATAATCTTATCTGTGTAGTTTTTTCAATTCAATTTCTCTTATCTCATACTCCATAAGCTCCAATGTGCGGGCATCGAGCTCCACCTGCTGCTCGAGACGCAGAATATCTGCCGCCATACGGCTCTTGGCTGCATTTGATGCCACAGCATATTCATCGCGTTTTTGTTGCAGAAGCATTTCGTTCCTCCGATGCTGCGCACTGCCCTTTTGCCACTTCACGAAGAGTTCCCGCGCCTCCGAGCTCTTGAAATTAATCAACGAGGTGTATTCCGTGGCATTATCCACTATAAAAAGGAAATCTCCATCGTTGTGCTCGTCGGGCTGCTCGTAGAAAAGTATTGTCTGTTGGCGTCGCGCCTCGCGAACGGCTGCATCATCTACCTGCGTTGCCGCAATTCCCCGCAACTGAGCGCGTGCCAATAGCTGTTCATAAGGTATTTTATCGGCATCATATTTCTCTGTGGTGGCATTGGGAATAAAGACATAGACACACACCTTGCCATCGGGCTGATAGCGATCGCTGGCAAACCAACCAAGATTGGCAACCTCATTAATCGCCATCATATAATCGTTTGCGGGGGAATTGAAGGGCATTCCCACATTGTCGGGGCGCAGGAAACGCGAAGCTTCGCTGTCATACCGAGTGATGAAAATATCGTACCCGCCTATCGCCCCCTCACCATCGCTGGCGAAATAGAGAGTGAGACCATCGGCAAGCATAAAGGGATAGTTATCGTTACCTTTGGTATCAAATCCTTTAAGACGGGCAGGCTTGCCCCATTCATCATCGACTCTGCCGGCGTGATAAAGTTTCAGCAGGGTGTCGCCACTGTTTTTCATCGCATAGTATATATCGGTACCACGCTCTGTCTCGTAGAGGAAGCCGGCGTCTTCATCATCTTCGTCAAAAAATGCTGCAACAGAGGAGAGCTGCCCCACATCGCGCCCCATCTTGTATGCCGAGAGGAATTTCTCCTTATCAACCACAAAGCTATCTATCACACACACCTTTTCGGTGGTATTCACCATGCGGTGCAACCTGTTCACACTGCTCAGCTTTGCCTTATAGAGAGCGGCAAGTGAATCATCCTTGCAGAGAGAGAGAAAAGTCTCATACTGCCCGGCAGCATCGGCATAACGGGCGCTGTCGGCACAGAGGTCGCCCAAATAGCGGTAGGCATTTGTAATTTTACGGGAGGCTGCAAAGGTGAGCATCTCTTTTATATCGGCAACAGTATCCTTTGTCTCATAACAACAAACAGCATACCAGAAATTCAACTCGCCGTTGCGGGGATTGCGTTGCAAAAGCTTTTCAAACATAGGCTTTGCCTCGGCATACTCGCCGGCAAGGAATAGCTTGCGCGCCACAGTCTTATTTTGTGCAAATGCCACCCCGGACGAGAGCATGGCAAGCAATATAAATAACAAACGATATCTCATCTTATAGTTTTTTGTATTCCTATATATATCAATACAGCAAGCAACTCCCTGCCATATCAAACATTCTACTTCAGCCTCAAATATATAAATAAAATATTATAAGCGCATACTTTTTAAGTTAAATTAGCACATGGGGCTAAAAAAAGCACATTCGACACAGGAAAAGAGACTGCCGGAGCGCGAGATATAGCATTTTTCCTGCCAAGCAAAAAAAAGTTATTGCACACGGAGAGTAATTTATGAGAGCAAATTATTAACTTCGCAGCCCGAAAGCACACATCACGATGGCAAAGTTCACCGAAGAACAGAAAATTTACAATCGCATAAAAAAACGCTTTTCAAAAGCGACAAAGGATTACGCATTGCTCGAGGAGGGAGACAAAATACTCGTTGCCCTCTCCGGTGGCAAAGACTCACTCACAATGTTACAATTGCTTGCCGAGCGCAGCCGCATATTCTGCCCTCGCATCGAGGTTGAAGCGGCACACGTTTCAATGTTGAATATTCCTTACAAAAGCAACACAGAATTTCTGCAACATTTTTGCGACAAACTGAACATTCCGTTCCACCTTGTCAGCAGCAGTTTCAACGCCGACACAGATACCCGAAAATCGCCATGTTTCCTTTGTTCGTGGAACAGACGCAAAGCACTTTTTGAACTTGCACAAAAGATTGGCTGCAACAAGATAGCACTCGGGCACAACATGGACGACTTTATTGAAACCATGCTGATGAACATCACCTTCCAAGGAGCATTCAGCGCAATGGCACCGGCAATGAAGATGGAGAAATTTCCCATAACCGTGATACGCCCGTTGTGCCTTGTAAACGAAAGAGATGTTGAATCATATGCAAAAGCATGTGCCTTTCCGGCACAAATAAAAAACTGCCCATACGAGAATAGTTCCAACCGCAAAGAGATGAAAGACCTGCTCGCACATCTCGACACGCTCAACCCCGAAGCACGTTACAACATTTGGGGTGCAATGAGCAACATACAACCCGAGCTGCTACCTCCAAAAACAGATAAAAAACAGTAAAAATATTACACAAATATGACAAAAATCATTTTAACAATCACACTGCTTGTGATATCAAACAGTTTTATGACACTCGCGTGGTATGGCAACCTTAAACTGCAAGACCTTAAGCTCATATCATCGAATACCCCTTTGATACTTATTATATTAATCAGCTGGGGTATTGCACTGCTTGAATACACCTTTTTAATACCTGCAAACCGCATAGGAAGCGAGATAAACGGTGGCCCCTTTTCACTTGTTCAGCTTAAAGTGATACAAGAGGTAATATCCTGTCTTGTATTCGGTATAATAGTATCGATACTTTTCAAAGGCGAGAGCCTCCAATGGAACCACTTTGTTGCGGTACTATTCCTTGTTCTTGCCGTTTATTTTGTCTTTCTCAAATAGATTTGAAAAAATATCACCATTTTATAGGATATCGGCAGCAATTTCGGCTGCCGATATTTTGTTAAATTAACATAATCGAAGGAAAAATTAAACGCCTGATAGAGCCTTACAGATAAAGAAAAAGAACATGCATAAACCATTCATATTGAAAATATGAGAGAAAAACGACCTCAAAAAATAAAAATAAATAAAATTGGTCAAAATTTCTTGCTTGATAAATAATATTCGCGTATATTTGAAACTGATTTGTACCCTCGTACAACGAGCCACATGCATTTTCGGGGGAAACAAACCGGCATAAAACCCGTAACGCATTAATAGCAAACACAATATACGAATAATAAATTAATACTAACTCAATATGAAAAAAGCAATTTCATTAAACTTGAAAACTTGGGTGCTCCTTTCACTAACAATGTTCGTGGGCGGCACATTCACTGGTTGCCAAGAGGAAGTTGACCAGAGCAACCGTTTTACATTCACAGGTGAAGTTATCTCCACACACTTGGAGAACAACCCCGACAAGTACAGCCATTTCACCGAGATTCTGAACAAAGCCTCTCTCGGTGCAAAATCGGAAGGAACAATTTTCAAGACGCTCTCCACATACGGCGCATACACCTGCTTTGCACCCGTTAATGAAGCAGTTGAAAGATATGTTCAAGAGAAATACAACATTTACAAGGAAAGTGTGGAGAACAACCAGATTGATCCCGACAAATATCCTATTATCGACACAGGTGTTACCTCTCCCGAGGTGAGCGACCTCTCTGTTGAAAAATGTACAGAAATTGCAAGAAACCACGTCATAGAGGACGAGTTCAAGACCGTGGATTTCAGTGCCGGTTACAGCCTTCCCCGAACATCCATGAACTATCGTACAATTGTAACCAACACCGACATTGTTAATAGCGAGCGAATATATTATGTAGGTATCAACAACGCCGAGATTATTGAAAGCGACATTGCAACCTACAACGGAACCATCCACTCACTTAATGAGGTACTCGACCCCTCTACCGACAATGCAGCCGACATTCTCAACCAATCGGACGGTATAAGCATCTTCCGCGAGGCACTCACAAGAACAGGTATTGGTAATCTGCTTGCAAAATTCGAGCTCGAAGAGGGCTACGACAACACAATGCAAGCAAAGAAATTCGACGGACAAACAGGACAGACTCCTACATATCCCGAAACCAAGAACCAAGGTTTCACTTTGCTAATAGAGCCCAACGAGGTTCTCATGAACCCCGAAAACAACAAATTCGGTATGTCCATCACAACATGGGAAGACCTTGTAGAATTCTCAAAATTAGTATATGGTCCGGTTCCCAACGGCGTGGGAGAGACAGAATATGACCACCCAATGCACCCCATCTTCAAATTCATCTCATATCACATCATCGACCGTCAGCTCGACTTTGTCAAGAACGGTGTGGGTGGTTGGATTATGGAGGACTACGACCACAACGGCTTCAAATCAGAGAGCAACATGGACGAGAACTACGATTGGTCAGACTATTTTGAGACCTATCTCCCATACGACGAGTGGTGGCAGGAAGGCGCATACACCGAAGAGGAGCTTGAAGCATTCCGCAACGGAGAGATGGACGAGGGTTGCATGATAAAGGTTACACGCCCCTACACCAACGCCGAATACAAAAACGAGGTTATTATCAACCTCTGCAACACTACTCCCAGCGACATGATGTTCTATCACACAAACATCAAAGTGCTGAGCCAGACAAAAGCACAATCTCTCTTCCCCGAGACTTTGGGCAGCGTCGCACTTGACCCTGAAAATGCAAAAATCCACTTTATAGACAAGATTCTTGTTTATAATGAGACAGAAATGACATCTAATGTATTGAACGAGCGCATGCGTTGGGATCCCATCTCTTGTTTCCCCGAGCTCACCACCAACCGCGTACGCTGGAACTTCAACTCTGGATTGTTTACATACATTCCTGCGGGTGGCGATGATTCTGCAAACGAGAGACAGTTCTGCAAACGCTTGAGAGCGCGTAACAACGATACAGAAATATTCTATTTGCGCCCCTACCCCACAGGCGAAATGCAATATACCAACTACCAAGGCGACGAGCTCTTGATTGAGGGTAAATATGACGCTGAGTACCGCTTGCCCCATGTACCCAAAGGCACATACGAAATCCGCATCGGCTTCTCAATGTCAACACGCCGTGGAGTGGTTCAGTTCTATCTTGATGGTGCTATCTGCGGTATTCCCACCGACATGCGTATGGACGAAGCCAACAAAAACCGTATCGGTTGGTTTGCCGACACAGACCTCACCGAAGACGAGATTTCAGACGAGGAGAAAGCTATGCGTAACCGTGGTTACATGAAAGCTCCCGCAAGCATCTTGGTAGGAAACAAAACTCCCATGCGCGACTCTTCAAATGCCATGAGACGTATCGTTGCAACAAACATCGACCTTGAGCCCACAAGAGAGGGACACTGGTTGCGCGTGAAGAACGTAACAGAGGCATCAGTTGGTGCCGAGGAGTTCAACCAGGATTATTTGGAGATTGTTCCCAAGTCAATCTACAACAACCCTGCAAACCCCGAAGACAGATTCTAAAATCACAAAAAAACATTTTTCACAAAACACTTCCTCAAAAGGGAAGTGTTTTGTGAATATAGCAGTTGCAAAAGAAAACAGGCAATTATGAGAAACGGATTCAGCAAGATAGCAGTGGCAACACCACTCACAAGCGTAGCAGATTGCGCAAACAACACGCAAGAGATAATATCTATTATAGATAAGGTATCGGCAGAGGAGGCTGAAATAATACTCTTCCCAGAGTTGTGCATCACATCAAGCAGCTGCGGAGACCTCTTTCTGCAACCATTCTTTATAAGAAAGGCCGAAGAGGCATTGCAACAGATAATTGCCGCCACCCACAACACCGAGTGTGTAATAATTGTGGGCATGCCGGTGAAACACGCAAACAATCTCTACAATTGCGCGGTTACCATGCACCGCGGCAAGATAATGGGAGTTATAGCCAAGAACTACCCCACCGCCGAGGAACAAAGATGGTTTGCCGCAGCAGACAACCTTCCCTGTAACGCCACAATCATGCTGTGTGGGCAAGAAACAACAATATGCGGCAATACAATATTCTCCACCCCATCATGCCGTTTCGGCGTGGAAATAGGCAACGACACACAGGCACCACAGGCACCAAGCACACAAGCAGCATTAGCCGGTGCCGATATAATTTTTAATCCCACGGCAAGAATGGAGAGCAGCGGCAACCACCACGACTCCATCAGACTCATCGCCGCACAAAGCAAACGTTGCCACTGCGCATACGCATATGCCAATGCGGGATACGGAGAATCTACAAGCTGTGGAATATTTTCCGGTGCAAATGCTATATATGAAGAAGGTACAGAGCTCGCCTCGTCGCCACGCTTTGCCATCAAAAGCCAATATTGCATTACAGAGGTGAATGTGGAGAAATTACGAAAGAGACGAACATCAAACCCATATTTTTCCGGTTCTTGCGGCAATTGCGCAATAATAAATATATCGCAAAAAGAGAATAACGGGTGTGCACTCACACGCACATTCGACCCCACACCGTTCATTCCAAAAGGGAAAGACGCTGAAAACGCACTTGAAGAGATTTTTATGATACAAGCTCTTGCGCTGGCAAAGAGAATTGAACACACAAGAGCAAAAACCTGCGTGATAGGAATATCGGGCGGGCTTGATTCCACGCTCGCATTGCTGGTTGCAGTAAAATCCCTTGACATACTGGGAAGAGCACACAGTGATATAACAGCTGTAACAATGCCCGGATTCGGCACTACCGACCGCACATATAACAACGCTCTCAATCTAATGAAAAGCTTGGGAGTTACAATGCGTGAAGTATCCATAAGAGAGGCATGCGTGCAGCACTTCAGCGACATCGGGCACGACATCGACAACCACGATGTAACATATGAGAACTCACAGGCACGCGAACGCACACAGATACTAATGGACATTGCCAACCAATGCTCGGGCATAGTAATAGGCACCGGAGACCTTTCGGAGCTTGCACTCGGCTGGGCAACATACAATGGCGACCACATGAGCATGTATGGCGTGAATGCATCTGTCCCCAAAACACTTATACAACATATTGTGCGCCGAGTGGCAGAAAACAGCAACGAAGAGATACGCACCACCCTGCTCGACATTGTGGAGACCCCTATCTCACCCGAACTGATACCCGCCGACGAGCAAGGCAACATAAAACAAAAGACCGAGGACCTTGTGGGTCCCTACGAACTGCACGATTTCTTCCTGTACCATTTTATCAACTACGGATACTCACCCGCAAAGATATACACAATGGCACAAAGAGCTTTTGAAGGCATACACAGCAAAGAGACCATCAAAAAGTGGCTCACAACATTCTTCCGTCGCTTTTTCACCCAGCAGTTCAAACGCTCCTGTATGCCCGACGGTCCCAAAGTAAACAACTGCAGCCTAAGCCCTCACGGCTCTTGGATAATGCCCTCGGACACAAGCTACACCTTGTGGATTAAGGAGTGCGAGAGTTTATAACGAATATATGCGTATATACAAATTCAGCAGACTCAAAAAGAGCCTGCTGAATTTGTATATACGCCAAAATGACAGCATAAACGGAAATTTTGACAGACAAACCAGTTTGGTGCATTTTTTGTTTTTAATCAAGCGAAAGGCTCGGCAAGAGAGAGCCGAATAAAGTATTAACCATATAACAGTTTCTTAAATTATGAACTTCAACAAATTTACAATCAAGGCACAAGAGGCCGTTCAAGAGGCTGTGAACAGGGTGCAGTCGCTTGGGCAGCAAGCGGTGGAACCGGCTCACATTATGGGCGGTGTGCTCAAAAGTGGTGAGCAGATTGCTGCTTTTATTTTTCAAAAGACAGGAGCCAACTATGGACAAATAAAGAGTGAGGTTGAAACGCTGGAACAGGGTTTCCCAAAAGTACAAGGCGGAGAACCTTATTTGAGCCGAAAAAGCAATGAGATATTAAATAATGCCGAGGAGATAGCAAAAAGATGGGGCGACGAATTTGTTTCAATAGAACCCATCATTCTTGCAATGCTTAAAATCGAGAACCCCATAGGCAGCATGCTGAAAGCACACGGCATCACCATGCAAGAAGCAGAAAAAGCTATCATGGAGTTGCGTAAAGGCGAAAAGGTAAAGTCTCAATCAGCAGAGGAGAGCTATCAGGCACTGAGCAAATATGCCATTAATTTGAATGCCGCCGCAAAAAGCGGCAAGCTCGACCCTGTGATTGGACGAGACGATGAAATACGCCGTATTTTGCAGATTCTCAGCCGCAGGACAAAGAACAACCCTATTCTCATTGGAGAGCCGGGAACAGGAAAGACCGCCATTGTGGAGGGGCTTGCCCACCGCATTATACGAGGTGATGTCCCCGAAAACCTTCGCGAGAAGGAGATTTATTCGCTCGATATGGGGGCGCTTATTGCGGGCGCAAAATACAAAGGTGAGTTTGAAGAGCGTTTGAAGGCTGTGATAAATGAGGTAACAAAAGCCGAGGGTAGCATAATTCTATTTATCGACGAGATTCACACCCTTGTGGGTGCCGGCAAAAGCGAAGGTGCCATGGACGCCGCCAACATTCTAAAACCCGCGCTCGCACGCGGTGAGTTGCGCTCAATTGGTGCCACCACCCTCGACGAGTATCAAAAATATTTTGAGAAGGACAAAGCTCTTGAACGCCGTTTCCAGAGTGTGATGGTGAACGAGCCCGACAAGATGAGCACAATTTCCATTCTGCGAGGACTGAAAGAGCGTTACGAAAGCCACCACAAGGTGCGCATACAAGATGATGCACTGATTGCAGCGGTTACGTTAAGCGACCGCTACATAACCGAACGATTCCTCCCCGACAAAGCTATCGACCTTGTAGATGAAGCAGCTGCGAAACTGCGCATGGAACGCGACTCGTTACCCGAAGAGCTCGACGAGATATCACGCCACATAAAGCAGTTGGAGATTGAACGCGAAGCAATAAAACGTGAAAAAGATGAAGAAAAACTTGCACAACTGAGCAAGGAGATAGCATCACTCAAAGAACAAGAGCAGAGCAAACGCGCAAAATGGCAACACGAAAAAGAGCTTGCCGACAGGATACAGACTGCAAAGCAGGAGATTGAACAACTGAAGTTTGAAGCCGACAAGGCCGAACGTGAAGGCGACTACGGACGTGTGGCAGAGATAAGGTATGGCAAGATAAAGTCACTGAACGACGAGATTGCCCAAACACAGAGCAAGTTACAGGAGGCACAAAGCGGAAACGCCATGATTAAGGAAGAGGTTACCGCCGAAGATATCGCTGATGTTGTATCCCGCTGGACCGGAATCCCGGTGAGCAAAATGCTGCAAAGCGAGCGCGACAAACTGCTCAACCTCGAAGATGAGCTGCACAAGCGTGTTATAGGACAGGACGAGGCTATCACTGCTGTGAGCGATGCCGTGCGACGCAGCCGTGCTGGATTACAGGACCCTAAACGCCCCATTGGCTCTTTTATATTCCTGGGCACAACGGGTGTGGGAAAAACCGAGCTTGCAAAAGCCCTCGCTGCATACCTGTTCAATGATGAGACACTGATGACACGCATCGACATGAGCGAGTATCAGGAAAAATTCTCCGTATCGCGCCTCATTGGTGCACCTCCGGGATATGTCGGTTACGAGGAGGGGGGACAGCTCACCGAGGCTGTACGCCGCAAGCCCTACTCTGTTGTGCTGTTTGACGAGATTGAAAAAGCACACCCCGATGTGTTCAACATCTTGTTGCAGGTACTCGACGACGGAAGGCTCACCGACAATAAGGGGCGTTGCGTAAACTTCAAGAACACCATTATCATAATGACAAGCAACCTGGGCAGCAGCTACATACAGGAGCAGTTCGAGAAGATAAACAACAGCAACCGCGATGCTATAATAGAGGAGACGAAGGAGAGAATAATGGAGATGCTCAAAAAGAACATACGCCCCGAGTTTCTCAACCGCATCGACGAGACGATAATGTTTACCCCGCTTAACGAAAAGGAGATTGAAGATATTGTACGCTTGCAGATTGAGAGCATAACACGCCTGTTACAAGAAAACGAAGTTACACTTGAAACTGACGAAAGTGCTATAAAATATATTGCGAAAGCGGGCTTTGACCCGGAATTCGGTGCACGCCCGATAAAAAGGGCAATACAACGACACCTGCTCAATGACCTGTCGAAACAACTGCTCGCGGGCAGCATAGACAAGAGCCGTCCCATAAAGATTAGTTCCGATGGCAACATACTAATCTTTACAAACAGATAGACGAAACAGAAATCACATCCTTTCAAGGGATGTGATTTCTGTTTATCTGCATTGTATGTGAGAAGAAAAACAGAGCTACTCGGGCAATTCTATCTTCAAATCCCCCTTACTGCTTATTGCAAGTTTTTCATACCTCTCGACAAGGCGGGGCATACGCGACAGACGCATAGACAGGCGCACAACACACTCATTGTCAAAAACCTGTTCCACCACTTTGGGTGCCTCCTCTTTAACTATGCGCAACACATCGTTGAGCAAAGGATAGGAGAAACGCAAAGTAATTTCGGAATCTATGGTCTTTTCGATATGAGGAACGGCATCCAATGCTTCAGCCGCAGCCAAACGATAGGCTACTATCAGCCCGCTTGTGCCCAATTTTACTCCGCCGAAATAACGCACAACAATTACCAGCACATTTGTGAGCTCCTTGCTGTGAATCTGCCCCAATATGGGCTTTCCCGCAGTACCCGATGGCTCACCATTATCATTCGCACGCTCTTGGTCGCCACGTTCACCCAAACGATAGGCATAGCACACATGGCGCGCATCATAATATTTTTTCTGGTAAAGTTCTACTATCTCTTTTACCTGCTCCACCGTAGTTACAGGAATGGCAAAAGCGAGGAATTTACTCCTTTTTTCGGTGTAAATTCCCTCGCCTTGCTCCTCTATGGTCTTGTATGTATCTTCTGCTATCTGCATCAATACTTTATGACAATTCGTGAATAACCAATCCCGAACGCAATTTAGGTTCAAACCACGTTGTCTTGGGTGGCATTATATTACCCGTGTCGGCAATATCAGTGAGTTGTTTCATTGAAACAGGATAAAGAGCCAATGCCATCTTCATCTCACCGCTATCAACTCTGTGTTTAAGCTCACCAAGCCCGCGTATTCCACCCACAAAATCTATTCGTTTGTCGGTGCGCAGGTCGTTTATTCCCAGTATATCTCTCAATATAAGATTGGACGATATTGTAACATCGAGCACACCGATGGGGTCGTTGTCATCATACACACCCTCTTTGGCTGTGAGTTTATACCAGCAACCATCGAGATATAGTGAGAATGTGTGCAACGCCGCAGGCTTGTAAATTTCCTCTCCCATATTCTCAACCAGGAAATTCTGCTCCAAAGCCTTCAAGAAGTCATCGGAAGAGAGGCCGTTAAGGTCTTTCACCACTCGATTATAATCTATGATTGTGAGCTGACCTGCGGGGAAACAGACTGCCATAAAGTAGTTATACTCCTCATCGCCACGATGCGCAGGATTATTATCGGCTTTCTCTTTACCAACAAGAGCTGCGGCAGCCGAGCGGTGATGCCCGTCGGCAATGTAAAGTGCCGGCATCGCTGCAAATTCTTTTGTTATTGTGGCAATGTCAGCCTCATCATTCACAATCCACAGACGGTGACGGAAACCATCGAGCTTGGCTGTAAAATCATATTCAGGTTCTGCCGTGGTGTAACGTGCCACTATGGCATCGAGTACATTGTTATCGGGATAGGCAAAAAAGACCGGTTCAATATTGGCATTGTTCACACGGACATGCTGCATGCGATCCTCTTCTTTATCCTTGCGGGTGAGTTCATGTTTTTTTATCACGCCGTTGAGATAATCCTCCACATATGCACAAACAACCAAGCCAAACTGTGTGTGCCCGTTCATGGTTTGAGCATAAATATAATACTGTTCATCGTTATCCTGCACAAGCCACCCTTGCTGTTTGAACTTAGCAAAGTTCTCTGCAGCCTTGGCATAGACCTCGGGGGCGTGCTCATCGGTGCCTACGGGAAAATCAATCTCGGGGCGTATGATGTGATACAAGGATTTCTCGTTACCACACGCCTCGGCACGCGCCTCATCGGAGTTAAGCACATCATAAGGACGGCTCTGAACCTCTTGAACCAACTCGCGAGGCGGGCGTATTCCTTTGAACGGTTTAATTACTGCCATACTCTATTACTTATTTACGCGGAAACGCTCGCAACCCTCTTCAAAGAAAGCCACAATCTGTTTTGCAGCGGCAATACCTGCATTAATGTTTGCCTCGGCTGTCTGAGCACCCATCTTTTTGGGAGTTGCAAAGAAACGACCTTCCATTTTGGAGAACTCCTCCAATGCTGCTGGGGCAATATCGGTAACATATTTAATATCTGTGCGCTCTGCCATAAGTTCCAACAACTCGGGCTCATTGATAACCTCCTTGCGGGCGGTATTTACAAGCAACCCCTTCTTGGGCATTGAACCAACGAGTGCCTTGCCAATGGAGTTTTTTGTTTCGGGGGTTGCCGGAACATGCAGCGACACAACATCGCATATCTTATAAAGTTCCTCGGCAGAATCGACACGCTTAACGCCGTCTGCATCTACAATCTCCTGAGGAGTGAATATATCATATATGTATATATCCATACCAAAGCCTTTGGCTATGCGACCAACGTTGCGACCAACGTTGCCATAGGCATGAATACCGAGTTTCTTCCCCTTCAACTCCATGCCCGATGTTCCGTTAAACATATTTCTGTATGCATAAACCATCATACCGAAAGCGAGTTCGGCAACAGCATTAGAGTTCTGCCCGGGAGTGTTCATCACACAGATGCCGCGTTCTGTGGCTGCATTCAAATCCACATTATCGTATCCGGCACCGGCACGAACCACGATTTTGCACTGCTTGGCAGCGTCCATAACCTCAGCGTCTATAACATCACTGCGGATTATTATGGCATCAACATCGGCAACGGCTGCAAGAAGAGCCTCTTTTCCTGTATATTTTTCCAAGAGAACAACCTCATAACCTGCACCCGCAACAATCTCTTTTATACCATTCACCGCAACAGCTGCAAAAGGTTTCTCTGTGGCAACCAATATCTTTTTCATAACTGATATTCTAAAAATCCATTCTTATTATTTTGTCTGTTCAAACTCTTTCATGCAATCAACCAATCGCTGAACACCCTCAATGGGCATTGCATTGTAGCACGATGCACGGAAACCACCGATAGAACGGTGTCCTTTAATGTTGCAGATTCCCTTGGAGGTGGCAAACTGCATAAAATCGGCTTCCAACTCTTTATATTCGTCTGCCATCACAAAATCGATGTTCATCACCGAACGGTCTTCAACAGCTGCTGTACCTTTGAACATGCGGTTGCGATCGACCTCATCGTATAGCATCTGTGAACGCAACTCGGCACGACGCTGCATCTCACACACACCACCCTGCGCCTTAATCCAACGCAAATTCTCCAAAGCTACATATATGGGGAATACGGGAGGAGTGTTGTACATTGAACCACCGTCAATGTGAGTGCGATAGTTGAGCATTGAAGGAATCTTGCGCTCAACCTGACCGAGAGCCTCTTCCTTTACAATGGCAAAAGCCACACCTGCGGGAGCAAGATTCTTTTGAGCACCGCCATAGATACAGTTATACTTGCTCACATCAATGGGACGAGAGAATATATCGGAAGACATATCGGCTATCAAAGGAATGGGAGAGTCTATATCGTGACGAATCTCAGTACCGTAGATAGTGTTGTTAGTAGTAATGTGGAAATAGTCGGCATCAGCGGGAATTACATAATCCTTGGGAATGTAGCTGTAAAGCTTATCTTTTGAAGATGCAACCTCTACAGCCTCACCAATAATCTGCGCCTCCTTCAAAGCCTTCAAAGACCATGTACCGGTATTCAGATAGGCAGCCTTTGTCTTGAGAAAGTTGTAAGGCACCATGCAGAACTGCATGCTTGCACCGCCACCAAGGAAAAGAGTTGTATATCCATCGGGAATATCAAGTATCTCTTTGAAAAGAGCACGCGCCTCATCGAGCACGGCAACAAAATCCTTTGAACGATGGCTTATTTCCAATATTGAGAGGCCAATGCCATTAAAATCAAGCACAGACTTTGCAGCGGCGTCAAACACCTCCTGTGGCATAATAGAAGGCCCTGCATTAAAATTAATCTTTTTCATAATTATAAAATCGTTATGTATTATAGTTTTATTTACCTTATATAAAATAAAAAAATCAAGACTACCCATAGCATCACCCGGCAAAGGCAGCCTTTTCTTGTGATAATCAACAAAGAAAGTTGCAAAGATAGTTCTTTTTTTAAGAGAGAATAACTACAACCTGTTTTTTTTGCCTTTTTGCTAAAAAAAGTTATCAACAGCCGACAAAATGCTCAAATTTAATGAATAAAACAAGATAAGACAGGGAGTATCAGCAAACAATCCCTGCCCTATTGTATAATTATACATAAAAACAATCTATAAAATTCTAATGCCTTTTACATGTGGTGCATCTGTAATGATAATGGTCTGTAGTTCTATTACAGATGGGACAGCTGCTCCCCGCGCTATTATGATATGGAGCAAATGAAGAAGAAACTGCATGTGTGTAAGCCGCCGCTCTGTACCCCTTGCCGTTACAATCGGGACACGTTCCACTTGAAGAAGAAGATGACGAAGAGGAAGCTGCCCGAATTTGAAGTCTTGACCTCGCGACTCGCTTTCAAATAGGAATCGGCATACCCGGGCGGCCACAAATCCACAGAAACTATAACTCCCTGCCCTCCACATTTTGAGCAAACTCTTTTTCCGAAACATAAAGAGCACGTCTGATAACTCTTGAAATAGGCATGATAAGTACTCCCCTGACCGTTACACAGATAGCAAATCTTGTTGCCATGACAAGCAAAACAGTTCGAGTAGGTGGTTACGCTGCAATACCCGTCCTTGTAATTTACAAAATGAGCCTGTCCCATTGCCACAGGACCGTTAAACTCAAAATCTATTATACGTCCATTGGTATCTCTTTGCCCCTGGCGCTCTGTACCTTTGTAGCTGAATAGGCGATTTATATTGCTATTTGCCGAATAGGAAGAAGCGCCACCACTATACGGGACACCCGATGATATTGTTGACAATGCATTGGTAAACTGCGATATAGCATTACTTATCTGCTGTCGTTTCTCTCTTTTCTCGGCCGCATAACAAAAGCCTCACCCCCTCACCGGCTCTATTATGGTTTTAATACCTTTTATCTTTTCGCCCGCCACCGTCTTCAACACCTCGCGCATTTCGCTCATCTTCACAGCGACGTATGAGTAACGGTCAAAGACCATTATGGTCCCAACCTCATCGGCACGCAAGCCTCCCTTTTTCATAAAGAACCCCGCAAGGTCGCCACGGCTTATCTTGTCACGTTTACCCTTGCCTACATACAAAGCTGCCCACTGAGAAAGACCGGGCAATATACTCTTCCTTGGCAGTTGATACTCAGGGAGCATGGAGGGTACAAAATCGGGCAGTTCCTTTCCTTCAAAATGCATCATATACACAGCCCCTTCCGCCTCCCAACGTGCTGTGCGACCGTTACGGTGAGTGAAGATATCGGCACTCAAGGCACGTTGATAATGCACCACATGTTTCACATCTTTTATATCGAGCCCGCGCGCTGCAATATCGGTGCTCACAAGAATATTGGTGCACGAAGCGGAAAATTTATACAGAGCAAGCTCTCTATCCTTCTGCTCCATTGCGCCATGATATGCAGCACAACGCAACCCGTTCTTTGCAAGAAAAGCCCGCACCTCATCGACGCTCTCCCTGAAATTGCAGAATACAATGGCGGGCTCGCCGTTGAATGCGCACAAAAGACGAAAAAGCGACTGCAAGCGCGCATCGGGCGTGGTGGTGATGCGATAAAAAGCTGTGCGCATAAGAGGCTGTGCGCCTTGTGTGCGAAAATCGAGCGGCTCGCCATAATCGGCACCGGCAAAGAGAGGAATCTCATCGGCATCAGTGGCAGACAGCAGGTAGCGTGCTTTTGCTGCGGGCAACATCGACAACAATTTATCCATCTCGTCGCGGAAACCCATCTCCAAACACTTGTCAAACTCGTCAATCACTACAAGCGAGCAGCAATCCACCTCAAAGGTGCCACGCTTAAGATGGTCGTTCAAACGACCGGGAGTGCCCACAACCACAACAGGCGACGCGCCGGCAAAAGTTGAAGCCTCCTGCTCCACGGGGCGACCGCCATAGAAGGCCACCATCTGATATCGCAGTTTCATGCCACGCCACACCTCATGCACCTGCTTTGCAAGCTCGCGGGTGGGTACCACAATCACTGCCTGCACCTTTTTATCGCAAGAATCATCTATGCGTTCGAGCAGAGGCAACAGATAGGCAAGAGTTTTTCCCGTGCCTGTGGGCGAGAGCAATATCATGCTTCTGCCACTGCGACAATGCACAATGGCACGTTTCTGCATCTCGTTTATCTCCTTTATTTTAAGGTTATCGAGTGCCTTTATTTGATTTTGGGTGATAATGCTATTCATAATGTAAAGATTATTCTGTTTGTCTGTTTTTTTCAACCTGTAAAAGTTGTTTCATATAATCAACCACAGCGGGGAGGTTATCCGCCACGTTATTTTCTTCGCCCGTACGCATATCATACAACTGCGGCTCAAGCGAATAACCCGTTTCTATCCGTGGACCCCACGGCACCA
Organism: uncultured Bacteroidaceae bacterium; assembly: GCA_964423665.1. GTDB lineage: Bacteria > Bacteroidota > Bacteroidia > Bacteroidales > Bacteroidaceae > HGM04593. Next base: position 19,040 of record CAYRFX010000033.1, read on the forward strand.
TGGAAGGACCACCCTTAGGCTCAATATATTTCCACATCTGCGTGCGCAAGGAAAGTGTGTGATTTGCAGCTTGTGTAATCACATATTTGCGGGAACAGTTTTCGTTGCCGAGCCATGCTGCCAAATAATCGGCACCATCAAGCGCGGGCTCGCAAGATACATCTACCCCCAAAAGCGCAGCCATCGAAGGTAAAAAATCCACCTGCGAAACAAGGCTGCCACACTCTATGCCGCATGGAACAACACCCTGCCACGACACTATGAAAGGGACACGCGCACCACCCTCAAAAGCACTGTACTTACCACCGCGCAAAGCACCCGCAGGTTTATGAATGCCTAATAGTTCATCGGCAGCATCGGCATAGCCATCGTCCGTTACAGGACCATTGTCGCTGGTGAGTATTATCAATGTATTTTCTAAAATTCCACATTCGCGCAAAGCATTAACCAACTGCCCCACCGACCAATCGAATTGAGCAATGGCATCGCCACGCAGCCCCATCTTGCTACACCCTCTGAAACGCATATGCGGGAAGCGCGGCACATGCACATCATTTGTTGCAAAATAGATGAAAAAAGGTTCTTCGGCATTGGAGCGTATAAAATCCACGGCGCGCGAGGTTATAGAATCGGCAATATTCTCATCTTTCCACAATGCCGAACCTCCACCTTTCATATAACCAATGCGACCTATACCATTAATAATGGACATATTATGACCATGGCTCGATTTCAGATTATACAGCAGTTCGGGGTTCTCTTTCCCTGTGGGCTCACCCGCAAAATTTGCTTTGTAACTCACCTCTATGGGAGCCGCGGCATCATAACCCGCCACCTTGCCGTTTTCTATAAAGACACAAGGTACGCGGTCGGCAGTTGCAGCCATTATATAATGCTCGTCAAAGCCCAGATCCAAAGGCGAGGGAGATATACTTCCATTCCAATCTTGCGCCCCAGTAACAGCCCCCATACCCAAATGCCATTTACCAAAAGCAGCTGTGCGATAGCCTGCACTCTTAAAGACATCGGCAACCGTAATGCTTTCGGGGTTTATTATCATCGCCGCATCGCCTGCTGCAACATCGGTACCCTCTCTGCGCCAAGCATATGCACCCGTGAGCAAGGAGTAGCGCGAAGGAGTACTTGTGGAAGCCGTCGCATAGGCATTCGCATGCTTTACACCCCGTGCACACAGCGCGTCTGTATTGGGAGTGGCAACCCCTTGCGCACCATAACACCCCAAATCGCCATACCCTAAATCGTCGGCATATATAAGCAACACATTCGGTTTTACAGGCTCCTGAGCCGAAGCCTGTGAATTTAACAACGAAAGAAATGCCACAGATAGAAGAGTAGATTTTTCAACACCCATAAGAGAGATTTTTTACACCTTGCAAAGATATAAATTCTCTTTATAATTCATGACACGACCTGCCACTTAACACAATTAAAAATGCAAAAGCTGTCAATTTGGCATACTTATTTGCACAAAAAAGAGTAACTTTGCCGAAAGTTATGCCAAAAACCCTTTTGGCAAGCTATTTGTTAATTATCAAATGAACAAAACAAGGACATAATTATGAACGAAAACAAAACCGATAAAGAAAAAGAATTGGAGAACGAGACAAACAACAACCCCGCGACAGAGCAAGAGGAGGCGGCAGCAGAGAGCAATCAGGAGCTCACAGGCGAAGAGTTGTTGCAAAAACAGCTTGACGAAGCGAATGAGAAAATCGAGTTGCTCGAAGACAAATACTTGCGACAGGTTGCAGAGTTTGATAATTACCGCAAACGCACCATAAAAGAGAAAGCCGAGCTTATAAAGAACGGTGGAGAGCGTGCAATAGAATCAATCCTGCCCGTGCTTGATGACTTTGAACGCGCAATACAGAATATGGCAAAAGATGAGAGCGCAACCGAAATGCTCACAGGAGTGGAGCTTATATACAACAAGTTCATTGGAATATTAAAGCAGAACGGCTTGCAGAAGATTGAGACAGAGGGAGAAGAATTCAACACCGACTATCACGAGGCAATAGCCATGATACCCACCCCCGATGAGTCCCTCAAAGGCAAGGTGCTCGATTGTGTACAGACAGGATATACACTAAACGAAAAAGTAATACGCCACGCAAAGGTTGCTGTGGGTGAATAATTAAAGGATATGGCAAAACGAGACTACTATGAAGTGCTGGGCGTTGACAGAAACGCATCGGCAAGCGACATAAAGAAGGCCTACCGCAAAAAGGCGATAGAGTATCACCCCGACAAGAACCCGGGCGACAAAGAGGCTGAGGAGAAATTCAAAGAGGCAGCAGAGGCATACAGCGTCCTTAGCGACCCCGACAAGAAAGCGCGTTACGACCAGTTTGGCTTTGAAGGTGTAAACGGAGCGGGCGGTGCCGGTGGATTCGGAGCGGGCATGGACATGAACGATATATTCTCCATGTTCGGTGATATTTTTGGCGGCGGTGGAGGATTCAGCGGGTTTGGAGGCTTTGGCGGCGGACGCAGCTCGGGCCCGGCAAAATTCCGCGGCAGCGACCTGAGAGTAAAGGTCAAGCTCACCTTGCAGGAGATTGCCAACGGCGTAACCAAAAAGTTTAAGTTGAAAAAGAACGTCGCTTGCCAACATTGCGGTGGCAGCGGAGCAGAAGGCAACGCCACGGAGACCTGCCCCGAATGTAACGGAACAGGACGCGTTGTACGCACCCAGCAAAGTTTCTTTGGAATGATGCGCACCGAGGTTGCTTGTACACGTTGTAACGGCACAGGTAAAATAATAAAGAACAAGTGCAAGCACTGCAACGGCGATGGCGTTGTCATGGGCGAAGAGGTTGTGGAGATACAGATACCGGCAGGTGTTGCCGACGGCATGCAGCTATCAATGCGCGGCAAAGGAAACGCCGGCAAGCACAACGGCATCAACGGAGACCTTCTCATTCATGTGGAAGAAGAGAAGCACCCGCAACTGGTACGCGACGAGAACGACCTGATATACAGCCTCTTGCTCGATGTCCCCACAGCTACTCTGGGTGGTGTGGCAGAGATACCCACCATTGACGGCAAAGCAAAAGTAACCATCGATGCCGGCACACAACCGGGCAAGGTGTTGCGTCTGCGCGGCAAGGGATTGCCCTCACTCAACGGATACGGGCGCGGAGACATTGTTGTAAATATCAGTGTTTACATTCCCGAATCACTTTCGCGCGATGAGAAGAAGGCAATGGAAAATTTCAAGGAGTCGGACAACTTCCGCCCAAGCGAAAGTATCAAAGAACAGATTTTCCGCCGTTTCAAGAACTTTTTTGATTAACAACAGTTTCAACGACTATGACATACGACGAAACAGTCGATTATCTCTTTAACTGCGCACCGCCCTTCC
>CAYRFX010000034.1:0-22355 GCA_964423665.1 uncultured Bacteroidaceae bacterium
AAGATTGGAAACAACCACAAACGACACCTCTGCCACAGAAGAGTTGTTGAAGAGATCCCACGCGCGCAACTGCAACTTATGCTCGCCGGTGGGCAACTCGCCGAGTGTAAGAGCCACCGAGCCACGTTTATAATCGCCCACCACAGGAGTGAATAAGCTATTGAGATTATATGTGTGGTCTATATCATTATCAACGACAAGCATAATATCATGTCCAATACCTGTTCCCACCGTATTTATACCGTTTTCATCGTATAATTCCGCATAAAGATACGGGGTCGCATGCACCTCGCAACCTTCGGCAACAGAAGAGCCGTTAAGATAAAGATTTATCTCGGGACCCTTGCCATCATTTTCGGCATCGGCAGCCGTGCCTGCAATGAGGAAATTATCATATCGAGTTTGCGCCACACCGGTTTTTGCATTATCAACGGCAAAGAGACTAAGCATACCGCGCTCGCCACTGTAACTTATATCCATGGGCACAGGTATTGTTATATTAAAGCGCCCCTTTCTCACCGAGTCGCTGCCGGCAAACAATCTCTTATCATATGCCGTATAATTAAATGTACCAAGCCCTGTGTTATCACGGGTAAAAATCTCCTCGGCACTATCATAGAGCTGCGATGTCAGCACACCTGTAAAGTCGGTTGCCAAAGAGCCGTCGGGCAACGTCACATAACCCTCGACCGTCATTTTCCCGCCTGCCGACACATCAGAGAGAGGCGGATTGGAGACACCGTTGAACTTCTCCACAACAATACCATACTGTGGCAGTTTCAGGCGCAAAGCCGGGTCGCCCAGCAGCACGAACTGCAATTTATTAACGCTCAAATCGACATCGCCATCAGCCGTATTGGTAATAACGTCGTTTTTGGCACGGCGCACAGCGTCGCCCACAGCCTGCGGCAACCCTTTGTGTGTGGGCGCGAACAGAACCTTCGACAACGCACGATTGATTATGGCATTATACACCTGCAACACGGTGCGGGTGGTTGTGAAGAGCCCCACCGCACCACCATTGGGGTTGAGGAGAGCCGTCTCGGCAAGCGAGCCGTCGCCCATATCAAAAGGACCAATGTCGCAAGATGCCGTTACCCAGAAAGGCAAACGGGGAGAAGAGAGTGCCTGCATATCGGAAGCGAGCCACACCATCTCGTGCGACAGCATACTCGCACTGCCATGCCCCGAGTAGTTTACAACAAGCGCGCCTTCGTCAAGACGGTTATATATAGCCTCTCTCACAAGAGGATAACTGTTGCCGGTGGAGTTTGCCACCGGTTCAAAATTATCCCAATAGATGCGATCCACAATGTATGCCGGATAATTCTGGGAGAGCACCGTTGCAACACTCTCGGCATCTTTCATATGCTGGTTGGGAATATCCTTATCGCCATCGTCACCCAAGAGAGCAACCACATTCTGCCACGCACCTGCCTCGCTGTTTTTCATATATGCAATAGTCTTATCAACCACGGCATTTGCCTCGACAAGGCTTTTAACAGGGAAACGACCTACACCTATATCCACTTTGTCACGAACATGGCTTGCGCCCTCATTATCATCGAGATAGCCATAATAATCTTCGAGGACATACGAATAGACGGCACTCACCGAGTTCTCCGACTGGTAACAGAGAAGATAATCATCGGGGTTGCGCCCTTTATACGAAAGCATGCGGTTATCTACCGCACCATCGCCAAAGAGCAACAGATATTTGGGAGCATCGGCAGCCGAGGAAGCACGGTCGTAGAGCATCTTCATAAGACGGCGGTATGCCGTTGCGTCAGGCGTACCCGAAGAGAACTCGTTATACACCTGCTCGGCAGTTACCACGGTAACGGTTATGCCATCTATTGTACGATGCGCCTCGGCAAGACGCTCGGCAGCCTCCAAGAAAACGCCGTTTGAGGGAACTATAATCACCATATCGGTCTGCCCCAAGGCGTGAAGATTTTGGTTTGCAACCACGCCCACAAACTGCACAGAAGGGAATTTATCTGCGGTGCGCAATGCAACATACTCTTCGCTGTATTTTGCCGATGCCACTACGGAATACTTTCCATCGGCAAGCTCACCGGCAACCTCGCAAATGGCAGTGGGTGATGTTACCTTCCACACGCGCACAGAATTGTCGACACCGCTTATCACATATTTTGCATTTAGGGCCGATGTGTTCTCGCCACGGAAATTCATCTGCGACTCCGAGAGCGCAAGGTCGCGCTTGAAATTCAGGCGGATATAATCGAGATATCCCGACATAGCAGATGAAGGAGCGGAGTGTGTGAGCTTAATTGTGGTCTTTTCGCTGAACGAAGTTGCATTGTAACGCCCCGAAGATATTCTGCCCAGGTCGGTAGAAGATTTCATCGAAATACCGAGCGAGCCCACCTTTGTACCATCAACCTCTATTGCCACGCTACTGTTACTCACAGCGTCACTTCCAAAGGCAACATCTACTATCATATTTGTCCCTGTTATTCCGGGCAGGCTGAAAGAGTAGCTCTTTGTGCGCCCCTGAGCAAAATTGTAGCTATCGAGCAACACTCTGCCATAATTGCAAAGAGAGAGGGCGTCTTTCTCGTAGAAGGTATAATCGGGGAAAGAGGTGTATGTGACGGAGTAAAGATCGCTCTTTTCCGCTACGGGGAAAGGCATTGGTTCCTCATCGCGCTCTGTGAGGAAATAACAGCCATATTCCGAGTACATATTCTGCGTGTGGACATATCGCCCCGAGGTGTAGCTCCACGACACAGGTCCCATGGCATAGAAAAGCACGCGATTATCCTCGCGCCATAGAGGTATTTCGCAAAGATCGTCGATAAGAGTGTGCAAATTACGCTCGGGGAGCTGATTGCCGCCGTAGCCATAGAGACGCACCTTAGCAGGATTCTTAAAGCCCATCTTAGCAAGCTCGGCAGCTGTTATCTGATGCACACCCGATGAAGAGACCTTTATCTTCACCCAGTGCCCATCGGCAAGAAGAGAATTTGCGGCGTAACGCTCTGTGGTGGCACGGGTTGCAGCCTTTGCAGCCTTGCTCAAAGGTTCCCGGCTGATAACAGGCTTATATGAGTTTATGCGCAAGAACTTACCATCAACCAACACCACAGGGAGAAAAGAGACATTGAGCTGCGGCTCTTTGGCAGCAACAGACACATAGGTATCTATCACGGGCCACGCCTGTAATTGCTCTTTGCGGGTATCTAACCGATAGCGCGCAATCTCTTCTGCAGTCATGGGCTGGAACTCGGGATACTCTATCCGGGCCGTATATTTATAGCCTGCATAATCGGCAGGAAGCGGTTGAACAAAAGAGCAAACAGGCAACACGGTATCACCTTTTGCCACCGACCAATGTACATCGGTAAACTGTGCCCCTGCCAATGAGGGGATGAGCAACAGGGCACTTACAAACAGATTTCTAATATTCATAGTGTTTTATCGTATATGAAAATCAAGAACTTTATCATCGCCAAGGAACCCCTTAAGATGAGTGCCGATGCGAGCCTCGCCCACACCCGCCGGAGTTCCTGTAAATATCAAATCTCCCGTTTTCAACGTGCAAAAACGGCTCACATAGGCAATAATCTCATCAACAGCAAAGAGCATCTGCGATGTGCTTGCACTCTGCACCGTTTCATCATCTATTGTGAGAGAAAAGTGTGTGTCATTAATATCAAATTGCTCCACAGGACGAAACTCGCCAAGCACAGCCGAGCCATCGAACCCCTTTGAGAGCTCCCATGGGGCACCCGCTTCAATGAAGCCGCGCTGCATATCACGGGCGGTAAAATCTATCCCCACTGTTATAGCATCGTAGTAACGATGAGCAAAGCGCGCAGGAATGCTCTTGCCAAGCTGGTTTATGCGCACCACCACCTCTGCTTCATAATCTATGCGACCAAGAAAATCGGGCATATAAAAATGCTTCCCGTTCTTCAAGATAGCGGAATCGGGTTTCATAAAAATCATTGGGAACTGCGGTTTCTCCGTTGTTCCATCAAACTCCAAAGCGTGGCAAGGGTAATTTTTACCAACAGCAATTATCTTCATTTCAGCTTCTTTTATTTTTTTGCTCGCAAGAGCTTTCAAGCCCGTCGAGACGATTAAACATGAGCGACAGATGAGCATACAGCGAGGTATTCTGCACCACAATATTATCGGGGACTCTGATGCGCAGAGGGGTAAAATTCCATATTGCCTTCACGCCCCACACAACCATCTTGTCGGCAACCTCCTGAGCACTGTCAATGGGCACAGTGAGCACACCAATCTTCACATTATGCTTGCGCATCTGCTTTTCGAGCTCGCTTATATGATATACCGGAATACCCGATATATTATGCCCCACAACACGCTGATTAACATCAAACGCGGCAACAACCTCCAGCCCGAACTGTTTCAAGCCCGAGTCGTTGAGCAATGCCGTGCCCAAACGCCCCACACCAAACAGAAATGCCTTGTGCATGCGTGTGAAGCCAAGAAAATCTTCAAGTACCTGCAACAGATTGTCAATATCATACCCCACACGGGTGCGCCCTATGATATTTACACAGGAGAGGTCCTTTGCTATCTGCGATGCCACAATATTAGTTTCCTTCGACAAGCGGGTGGAGGAGACAAATTGCTCGCCACGCGACTTCAGCAGGCGGCATACCGACAAATACCACGGCAAACGGCGCAATGTGGGCTCGGGAACTTTTTCTATGTTGGCTATAACAGACATTGTATGTTTCTCACGCGTGTATAAACTATAACGTAGCAAAAATAATGTTATTTTACGAGCATATAAAAATTTTGCATACAAAACATTCAAAAATATCGTATATTAGCGGCGACAAAGCAAAAGAACGAATCACAAGACAGCAATTTCACAATGAAGAAAAACGACTGGAAAGAGAGACTCAATATAGTCTATTCCACCAACCCCGATTTCCAATATTCCACCGATGAAAAGGAGGAAATTTGCACCCCGCCCAGGCAACAGCAGAAGTTGCGGGTGAGCATAGAAAAGAACCATCGCGGCGGAAAAACCGTAACAATAATCAAGAATTTCACCGGCACCGATAACGACCTGAAAGAGCTTGGCAAGCTGCTGAAAACAAAATGTGGCAGCGGCGGCAGCGTAAAGGAAGGCGAGATTCTTGTTCAGGGAGACTTCAAAGAGAAGATTATTGAACTTCTAAAAAAAGAGGGCTACACCCAAACAAAGTGAAAAATGCAAAGATTTTAATATATTTTTACTATCTTCGCACCAAATGCCAAGGAGAGCACCCCGGGATACCCTCTCAATAGTGCTCTCACACACCTTGGAATTACACACAAAAACAAACAACCAAAAAACAATATAATTATGGCAACAAAATCAGAACTCATTCTTGCAGCAGAGCTGCTTAAAATCAAAGCCGTAAAATTGCAACCCACAGAGCCCTTCACATGGGCATCGGGCTGGAAATCGCCTTTCTACTGCGACAACCGCAAAACCCTTTCGTTCCCCGAGTTGCGCACACGCGTTAAATTAGGGCTTGCCAACCTCATACTCGAGGAGTTCCCCGAGGCTGACACCGTTGCAGGTGTAGCAACAGGTGCTATAGCACAGGGTGCTCTTGTTGCCGAGGAGCTTGCAAAACCCTTTGTATATGTACGTCCCAAGGCAAAAGACCACGGGCTGGGCAACCAGATTGAGGGCGACATACAGCCGGGCGCAAAGGTTGTGGTAATCGAGGACCTCGTATCCACCGGACTTAGCAGCCTCAAAGCTGTTGATGCACTGCGTGCCGCAGGCGTTGAGGTTGTGGGCATGGTTGCATCGTTCACATACGGCTTCAGCGTTGCCGAGGAGGCATTTGCAAAAGCAGGTGTAAAACTCATCACCCTCACCAACTACGAGGCTGTGCTTGAGGCAGCAAAAGAGACCGGTTACATCACAGAGGAGGTAATGCCCACATTGAAGGAGTGGCGCGCCAACCCCTCGGAATGGAGAAACGACCTAAAATAATCCACCATGAGCCAGTACGAAAGCAGTGTAAAGAACATACCCTACTCACAGGAGAGAGTATATAGCAAATTGGAGGACCTCAACAACCTCGAGAGCGTCAAGGACCGCATACCGCAGGACAAGGTAAAGGAGTTTGCATACGACCGCGATTCAATAACCGTTGATGTGCCGCCCGTGGGCAAAATCACATTAAAAGTAATAGAGCGCGAGGCACCCAAGTGCATAAAATTCGAGACAGTAGGCTCGCCCATGCCCGCCAACTTCTGGATACAGATTATCCCAGACGGTCCCGAGGCATCGAAAATGCGCGTTGTGGCAAAGGCAGAGATAAACTTTATGCTGCGCGCAATGGTAGAGAAGCCATTGAAAGAGGGATTGGAAAAGATTGCCGATACCTTGTCCATGATAAGCTACTAAGGCAAAGGCATATAAAACAACATCACCGTAAATGCTGTTCCTGCTTATGAGGAACAGCATTTATACAACATACAAACAGTTAATATGGCAAAGAAACTTTGGGAGAAGAACATAGACGTAAACCCCGAGATTGAGCGTTTCACGGTGGGAAAAGACCGCGAGCTCGACCTCTTTCTCGCCCCCTACGATGTTATAGGCTCGCTGGCACATAGTGCAATGCTCGCCACAATAGGCATGCTCACCGAGGAGGAAAAAGAGAGCCTGCACAAGGAACTACGCAACATATACGCCATAATAGAAAAAGGCGATTTTGTAATTGAAGAGGGAGTGGAAGATGTGCACTCACAGGTGGAACTGATGCTCACACGCACGCTGGGCGACACAGGCAAGAAGATACACAGCGGCCGCTCGCGCAACGACCAGGTGCTGCTCGACCTCAAGCTGTTTACCCGCAAGGAGTTGCAAGATGTGTGCGTAGCAGTGAAAGAACTCTTCGACGCACTCATTGAGCAGAGTGACAAGCACAAAGAAGTGCTCATGCCCGGCTACACACACCTGCAGGTGGCAATGCCATCGTCGTTCGGTTTGTGGTTCGGCGCATACGCCGAGAGCCTTGCCGACGACATGCTCTTCCTGCAGGCAGCATACAAAATGTGCAACCGCAACCCATTAGGGTCGGCAGCGGGATACGGCTCATCGTTCCCCCTCAACCGCACAATGACCACCGAATTGCTTGGGTTCGACTCAATGAACTACAACGTGGTATATGCACAGATGGGGCGCGGCAAATGCGAGAGGAACGTGGCATACGCCCTCGCAAGCGTAGCCGGCACATTAGCAAAGATGGCATTCGATGCCTGCATGTTCAACTCGCAGAACTTCGGCTTTGTGAAACTGCCTGCCGAGTGCACCACAGGCAGCAGCATTATGCCACACAAGAAAAACCCCGATGTATTCGAGCTGTTGCGCGCCAAATGCAACCGCCTGCAAGCACTGCCCACGGATATAATTCTCATAATGAACAACCTGCCCTGCGGCTACTTCCGCGACCTGCAAATAATAAAGGAGTTGTTCGTGCCCGCATTCGCCGAAATAAAAGACTGCCTTAACATGGCAACCTACATTATAAGACGCATAGAGGTTAATGAGAGCATACTCGATGACAGCCGCTACGATACAATGTTCAGCGTGGAGGAGGTGAACCGCCTTGCGGCAGAGGGAATGCCCTTCCGCGATGCCTACAAAAAAGTGGGACTCGACATCGAGGCAGGCACATTCATCCCCAACAAAAACATAAGCCACACACACGAAGGCAGCATAGGCAACCTGTGCAACGAACAGATAACAACCCTAATGGAGAACACATTCAACGCCATGAACTTCTCCAAGAGCCGCGAAGCCGAAAAAAGACTTCTCGCCATCTGATGATAAAAACAGTTAAACGCAACCGCGCTGCATAATAAACGCCGCGCGGTTGCGTTTTTAATAATACATTACAAAAAGAAACGATGAAAAGGACAATTTTTATTATCACCGCCATACTGGCACTCACCGCATGCAGCGACGAGGCGAGCAATTCGGGCTACCCTGTATATTTCAGCTGCGACGCCTCGATTTACCCCTACAACATTGTACAAGGATTAGGACAATACATAACCGTTACCCGCAGCGGAGGTACAGCCTACAAAGTGCGCTACCAGGAAGGGAGCGGGGAGGCTGAGAGAACAGAAAACCTCACAGCCATGCAACTGCAGCAAGGCACCTTCCACTATGGACTCGGCGGGCTCATCATAGGCACGCCATCGGCATATGACGGCAACAAATGGGCATTCGACCTCGCCTGCCCAAAGTGCGACTCACGCAACAGCAAACTCACCGTTACACAACCCATGGGACACGCCCATTGTAAAAAATGCGGCAGCAAATACGACCTCAACATCGGAGGAATACCCATCGAGGGTGACACACGCCCCCTGTGGAGATACAGAGTGGTGGAAGGCATACCACCATATATTGTGGTAGCAAATTGAGAGAGCGGAAATTAAATCGCCACATTGTTTTGATTTATTGGCAAAACCCATTATCTTTGCACAGCCTTTCAAAAAGAGGCAAAAATATTAAGGTCGCTCGAATGGTGGAATCGGTAGACACGAAGGACTTAAAATCCTTTGGCATTTAAACGCCGTGCGGGTTCAAGTCCCGCTTCGAGTACAAAGAATAATCGCGGATAGTTAATAATCAACTACTTGCGATTATTTTTTTCATGTAATTGAACCACCGAATAGACGAGTTCAAGCTTTAAGTATTCTTTGCTTTGATTTCTTCTTTGTAATTTTGCAGTTTCATTTATGAACTTAAAAACAGAAAAGTATGAAAGAAGTCAATCCTCAAACAACCACTCGTGCTTACGCTTTTGAAATGTGGATGAATGCTCCAATGCCGATGGTAACATTTTTCAAGACACTTGATGTGTCAAATCTTTTAAGAATCAGCAAAAAGAAGAGACTGAAATTCAATATGCTGATGTGCTATTGTATTGGAATGGCAGCAAGCAAAGTCAAAGAATTTTATATGCTTCCCGTGAATGGTAAGTTGATGCAGTTCGATACTATTGCAGTTAACACCATAGTTGCTAACAGTGCTGGAGAGGTAAGTTCATGCGACCTCCCTTTTAGCAAGGACCTGGCAGAGTTTAATAGCGACTATTTACAACTCACGAAACAGGTGGCGGAGAGCTGTATTGACCACGACCTCTCGGCAGAGAGTATGGTTATCGGCACATCGGCATTGGCACAATATGAAATTGATGGTGCAGTGGGTATGTATAGTGGCATTTTCAATAATCCGTTTATGATTTGGGGCAAGTACAAGCGTGCATGGTTTAAAACTATTCTGACCATATCTTTCCAGTTTCACCATACACAAATGGATGGAGCACATGCATCCAAATTCTTGGAGTATATCCAAAAAGAGATTGATAAGATTGAATAATTTTTTCAAAGTATTATCTTGTGCTGATTGGTAAATTCACAGCATGTAATATGATACAAAAAAACGAGGTCACCAAAATTTTAGATAATGCGGTTACCTTTTCTTTATTGCGACATTATAGAGTGAAAACAATTTTAATAACACTCTAAAAACTCAACATTATGAAAAAGATTTTATTTGTCGCAGTTTTTTCGTTCGTTTCAGTATTATGCCCGCTGCAGCTGCCAACGATGTAACAACATCTGCAAAAAAGAGTTCCGTAACTGCAAAGATATCAGAGCTCTGCTTGAGCAAGCCCAAGTCAATAGCCCCACGAATTGAGAAACCAGCAGAGACTCAAAAAGACACCATCGTTTTACGAAACGGGCTGGCAAGATATATTAACGAGGGATGAAAGGTGGCTTTTCCACAAATGGATTTTGTAGAAAAGCATGAAGGCGTTTACCTTGTACTAGTTAATGACAACACAGTAAAAATCAAACTATAACATATTTGCACATAATAAACAAAAGCCTGTCTACCCACACGGATAGACAGGCTTTATAATCTACAACTTAATAGCGCAATTTCTTGTCAAATACTAATCTACAACAAACTTCTTGCCGTTGCAGATATAAACACCTTTGGGCAGGGAGCCTGCTGTTGCTGCGTTGCCCACAGGCATACCATATAAATTATACACGGTTGCCGGGGTATCTTCCACAGCCGGCGGGGTGCATGGGAGTTTTTCTATTCCTGTCTGCACATTATCCACATATGTGAAGCGCAGGCGGTAGCCATAGGTGCCGCTCGATGGCAACATATACTCGCTGAGCACGCCTGCGCCGCAGGAGCCGTTGCCTATACCAAGCTGGGCGTAATCGAAGTTGGCATAGATTTTATCCGAGGTTGTCATTTCCCACTGATGCAAATACCAATGTTTATACTCGTCGGTGTAGTTATCCAGTGTCATATTCACCTGCCCTTCGGTTTCAACCTTTATACCGCAACCGCTCTCATCGAAGAGTGTAACCCAGCGCAAATCCTGGCGGTCGCCACTTGTTTGGGGGCGCACATAATCTACATGGAAGTTGCTCACCGACTGCTCATATATACCAATGTCGGAGCCTTGCTTGCGGTCTATTGTGTTATCTAACGGGCCGCGTGCATAGTACTGTGCCAACGAGAGGGCGGGGTTGAACTGCATGAGCATGCCTATGCGGCGCAATGTGGCTGATTTTGCTGTATATTGCGCATCTAAATCTACTGAGCCGTCTCTGTTTACGGTATATACAAATGTATAATCGCACAGGCTGCCGGTAGCGGTCTCTGTTATTGTTGCCTTTGAGCCATCATCTGCCAGGCTCACGGTAAAGTTCCTGCTGCTTATGCCGTTACCGGTATTATAATAGGGGTCTGTGCCATAGGGGGCATCGTTCTCTATCCAGCGATAGTTGCTGTATGCAGGCGCAGTGGCTGCACCCGAAGATGCCGGGATAACATCAATGCCACCCTGCTGCCAATAGGTTATACCGCAAGTAGTATTTACTATCATATATATACCATCGCCCTCTATTGTGTATTTGCTGCCACTCTGTGTCATGGTGAGCGGTGTGCCGGCTGCGGTATCGGCTGCAAGCAGTGCAGTGCGCCCGGTAACAGAATATTGGGTGGCTGCAACGGAGTGCCCAGCATCTGCCCATGAGGTGGATTCGGGCAGGCACACCGACAAGTTGAGCAGATATTCACCACTGCCATCGGCGGTATATGGAATTGTAACATCGGCAGAAGAGCCCGAAGGGATTGATGGCAGAACGATTGAGCCCTCTTGCACCGGCTCTCCATCGAGGAGCAAAGCCCACACGAGCTGCATGCCGCCAAGGTCTATGCTCTCATATTTATTGGTGAGTGTTATAGTATTATTATCCTTGTCGAGCGTGCCGAATTTCACATACTGGTATATACGCTTCACCTCGGCAAGCTTGCCTGTGGGGCGGCGGTCGGCAGTGATGATACCGTTATTCACAAAGTTACCCTGATGGGGGCCGCCATAGTCGTTTCCGTTGCGGTACTTATTAAAGCCGTTCACCGTGAGCTCGCCACGCTGTATATCACCCGCATCTACTATTGCCTGATCTACCCAGTCCCAGATGCAGCCACCCATGCCGTTGGTACTGTTCTCCATAACCTCCCAATACTCCTTGAGGTTACCCACAGAGTGTCCCATGGCGTGAGCATACTCACACATGAAATAGGGCTTGCCCATATTATCCACCTCGTTCTGCACCTGTGGCACCGCATTATACATAACGCTGTGAATATCGGTGGGAGAGGTCATCGCACGCGTTGCACCCTCGTAGTGAATGGGGCGGGGGTCGAGTGCGCGGGCAGCATCATAGGCATAGTTGAAGTTCACACCGCCGTCGCTCTCGTTGCCAAGGCTCCAGGAGATTATGCTCGAATGGTTCCTGTCGCGCAACACCATGCGCTCAACGCGATCCACGATGGGAGCACGCCATGTGGGCGATGTGTGTATGCGACCGCCATCGGTCCAGTTCTTGTGGAACTCCACATCTGCCTCGTCCATGTGATACATACCAATGTAATCCATCATGGCATTCATCTTGGGGCTGCGGGGATAGTGGCTCGAACGCAGAATATTCACATTCGCCTGCTTCATCATCACAAGATCGTTCCACATAGTCTCAACACTTATTGTGCGCCCGGTGAGGGGGTGCGTATCCTGTGCATTCACACCCTTCATGAGCACGCGCTTGCCGTTCACAAGGAACTGCGCGTTCCTGATGGTGAAATTGCTGAAGCCATATTTTGTGGAGAAGGCACTCTCCTCGTTGCCATCGGCATCTTTCTGCACCACCTCCACGGTGTAGAGCGTGGGCGAGTCGCTTGTCCACGGCTCAAGCCCTTGCAACCCCTCAAAAGTGAAAGAGAGATTCTTGCTCTTTTCGGTGGCAAGGAAAGAGGCTGTGCCGGTGAGAGACTGCATCACCTCGCCGCTTGGAGAGATGAGGCTCACCTCGTATGACTTGCTTGTTGCGAGCCCGTCACGATTATCGAGCGCAAGCTGCACTGTAACATTGCCGGCTGTGGCATCGTCACTCAATGAGCTGCTTATGTAGTGGTCTCTGATGAACACCTTGGGCACTGCTACAAGATACACATCGCGATGAATACCGCTCATGTGCCACATATCCTGCCCCTCGAGGTAGGAACCGTCGGTCCAGCGGATAACACGAACAGAGATATTATTATCACCGCTTCTCACATACTTGCTAACATCAAATTCGGCATCCATATTACCACCCTCGGTATAACCCACATACTCCCCGTTTACCCAAACATAAGCAGCCGAGTATATACCATCGAAGTGGAGCAACACACGCTCATTCTCCCAGCCCTCGGGCAGAGTGAAATTGCGGCGATAGCTGCCAACGCTGTTATCAATGCCGCTGCGCATTGTGATATAAGGGGGATTATCGGCAAAAGCATAATCCACATTAATATAGTATGGGGTGCCGTAGCCCTGCATCTCGAGGCAGCCCGGCACAGTAACATTATCCCAAGAGGAGCAATCGACATCATCGGCATGGAAGCCATCGTGTGGTATCTGATACTCATCTTCTATAACAGCCCACTGCAACTTCCAGGTGCCGTTGAGGCTCAGCCAGCGGCTGCTGCCGGCAGGGTCAATCCAGGGAGTGGCATAATAAGCATCGGCACGCATGGCATCGACACTCTCATAAGGCATATATGTTGCATGCCCCTTCTCCTTGTTCTCCTCAAAGACAGTCTCGTCCTGCCAATATATACCCTGCGGCAGGTTTTCGTTGTTCACTATCGAGAAACGGAAATGAGTATCGCTGTTGGTATTGTCTGTGGTAACATATACAGTACCCTCGGCATCGGCAGCAATATAATAATATTCAAATGAAGGATTCCACTTTGAACCCACATTCTTGCCCACCTTCAGCTGATAGATATCCTTGGCACCGGCAACCGCCACCACCTCGAACATTTGGTTCCAGTTGGGGAGAGACTCCTCAACATCGCGGGTCCATTGCAGCGGAGTCTGCTTGTTGTCGAGCGCAGCATCGATGCATTTTCCACAGTTCACATTGTATAACTGATACCACGCGGTGCTGCCAAGCTGATACATAGGCACCATGAGTTTCCACATCTGCCCATACGACTCCTCATCGAGTTCCTCTACAATTATGAGCGCATCATTTTCAACACTGCCACCATTGGAAAGCACACCACCATTGGCAACACTCTCTATTGTGTATGTCTGATAGGGCAAAGGGATTTTGTTCTCCTCGGCACTCATCACCTCTTGCAACACAAAATAAGTGCTGGTATTTGTGAGCTCGCCGGCCATCCACAGCTCGCCGCTTGCATATTCGGTAACGGCAAGAGAAGGGTCGGCAGCACATAACAACTGAATTGCAGAACCCGCAATACCGGGTGAGTGAATCTTAAACACCTGATTCTGGTTGTTCATATTGGGCTTCCACTGAAGGAGACAACCTGCCTTGGTGGCACCAAGTGCCATATCTATGCTCTGGCGCGAAGCCATATTCATGAGACCATAGCTCTCCTCGGTACCATCGTTGATGATAATCCACATCTGGCTTTCATCATTTTCATCTAATTCGCCCATAACAATGGGAGCATCGGCATAGAGATTGCCACCATTTGTCATAGCCCTGCCTGTGGTGTATGAGACAATGCGATAAACGCTTCCCACGGTTTGCGACAAAATAGGCAACACTGCCACAAACACAAGCATAGTTAAAATAAATCTTTTCATAATTGGGTAGTTTTGTTTTATCAATAATCCGGTGTTCCATGCGCACTGCCTGGAACGAGAATCCCCAAGGGGCTCACACTCTTCAAACACAAATTACGCATATAAAAGCAAAAATATACAAATATTTCATATTATCGGTAAAAAATCTCTTTTATTGAATTTTTCAGGCAATATCCGTGAACGACGGTTGCTGCACAAAAAAGCCCCGGGCAACGACAAACGCCACCCGGAGCCACATAAAAGTCCCCTTATTTTATTAACTTTCATACTATTGTAAAGGAAATTGCCACCGCTGACTACAAGAATACTCTTGGCTGGAACAATTTTGCCAAGATTGTGGAGACGGATATGTAACATCACCCCCACGCAGCGGGCAACGCCTCTACAATATCACTTGCCACAAGAGAAATTTCACCAACCTTTGCCGCGGCAATATCACCTGCAAGACCATGAATGAACACACCGAGGCGTGCTGCATCGGCAGCCGCCAAACCCTGTGCCAAAAGGACTAGCAACACGCCTGTGAGAGTATCTCCGCTGCCGCCTGTTGCCATGCCGGCATTGCCCGTCGTATTAAAATGAACGGTTCCCTGCGGTGTAACCACCGCTGTATAAGCCCCTTTAAGAACCACACAGATATTATTCTCACAAGCCAGCCCGATGGCACGCTGCAACCCTTCGTATGAATTGCGGCACTCGCCTGCGAGACGGGTAAATTCTCCTATGTGGGGTGTTATTATGCTACCCTGCGGCAAGCGAGAGAGATACTCTTTGTTGCGGGAGAGGATATTGAGTGCATCGGCATCTATCACCATGGGAACCTTGCAAGCATCGACAAGCGCAAGAAACGCCTGCTCTGTTGCCGGAACCTGCCCCAGCCCGGGCCCCACTGCCACTGCTGTATATTTATCGGGCGAGGGCACAGAGGATATATATTGCTCACCGAATGAGGGCAAAGTCATAGCCTCGGGCACGGTGCGTTGCAGAATATCATTATTGCAGCGGGGAACAACAAGGGTGAGCAACCCCACACCTGAGCGCAGCGCAGCCCGGGCCGCCAGCACCGAGGCTCCTGCCATGCCCTCGCTGCCTGCAACAAGAAGAGCGCGCCCGAAACAGCCTTTGTGTGCATGCTTGCCACGTTGCGGGAGAAGCGGTGCCACATCGGCATGGGTTGTCATAAAATATGGGGTGGGCTCACTATCAATAGCCTCTTTACTCAACGATATATCGAGCGTCTCAAACGTGCCCACATAAGGGGCATTCTCGGCAAAGAGCATCGACAACTTGGGAAATTGCAGGGTGTATGTTACCGTCGCCCTTACTACATTTGCATAGTTAGTGGCAGCATTATCCTCGCCCATAAGCCCCGATGGAATATCTATTGCCACCACCTCGTTGGGGAGGGAGTTTATAAAGTTTATCGCCGAGGCGAACAGCCCCTCGACAGGGCGGGCAAGCCCGCTGCCGAAAAGCCCGTCAATCACCACCGCATCGGCCGGTAACAGTGGCGGTGTGAAATTATCGGTTACGGTGTGCAGAGAGAGGGGAAAGAGCCCGCCTGCCACCATTGATTGCAAAGATTGCAGATTGGCTGCACAATCGGGCGAAAGGCGATTTGTGGGCGACACCAACCATACGTCTGCCCCACAGCCGGCAACAGCAAGCATACGAGCCACGGCAAGGGCATCGCCACCGTTGTTGCCCTGCCCTGCGAATATTAGGAAATGCTTGCCGGGGTAACGGGCAAGGATTGCGCGGGTGAGGGTGGCGGCGGCTCGCTCCATAAGCATTATGGAGGGGATTGGTTCGTTTTCTATTGTGTGGGCGTCTATTTGCTTTATTGCTGCTGTGGGGAATATTTTCATTGGTTTTTTATTAATGGGGCTTTAATCACATTATAATCTTTGCGTGTTCTTTTCATAACTGAAAAGAAGCAAAAGGTTCCTGCACTTGGACGTAACAGCCATTCACTACTGCTGAAGATATTATCGCTGTTACTACCTGAAAGCCGAGTAGGATTGGAAGAACAAATTTTAGAATACAGCAGAGCACAAGCAATTTCGTTAAACAAAGAAACTAATGGCTGATTAAGCAATAAACTACACTAATTCAAAGAGCTTAAAAACTCAAGCCCCTCCTTGTAGCCATCAAAGCCCTTGCCGCAAATAGTCTTTTGTGCATAAAGCGACACAAAAGAAAAACGGCGAAAATCCTCGCGGGTGGAGATATCGGTGAGATGCACCTCCACGGTGGGCAACGCCACAGCCTTTAACGCATCTAAGATAGCAACACTCGTGTGGGTGTATGCCGCGGGGTTGATGAGAATTGCATCGAACACCTCGTATGCAGCCTGTATCTTATCGACTATAGCCCCTTCGTGGTTGGACTGGAAGAGCTCAACCTCTACACCAGTCTCGGCTGCCGATGTGCGGATATAATCCTGCAGGGCGGCAAAGTTGCGCGCGCCGTAGAGAGCAGGCTCGCGCAGACCGAGGAGGTTAAGGTTGGGACCGTTTATTACAAGTATCTTTTTCATCTTCTAAATAATTTCGGCATATGTGCCAAAGTACTTGAACTGCTCGCCGCAATCATGCAATTCACACATGAGCGAAAGGAACTCGGTGCTATATACCGATGCCTCTATATCGAAATAGAAACGATACTCAAACTCGCGCTCGGGTATCTGGCGGCTCTCCAATTTAACAAGGTTCACGCCGGTTGCGTTGAAACGCGACAATATGCGGAAGAGCGTGCCCGGGCGGTTGGGGATATTAATCATGACACTTGTACGGTCGGCACCCGAGTAGATTTTGGGCTCTTTTGCTATGCATATAAAGCGGGTGTAGTTGTTGTCGCGGTTCTGTGCCGATGATTTAAGCACCTGCATCTGATAGAGTTCTGCGCAGAGACGCGATGAGAGCGATGCTTTTGTGCGGTCGCCACTCTGTGCTACCATACGGGCTGCCTCGGCGGTGTTCTCCATTGCTATCACACGCACGTTTTTGAGGGTGGAGAGGAAATTGGAACACTGGCTTATTGCCTGCTGGTGAGAGTATATCTCGCGAACATCGGAAAGCTTGGTACCGGGGAGGCTCAACAAGGCATGATCAACCTTCAAGCGCACACCGCGCACGATGCTCACATTGTATTCCGACAAGAGGTCGTAAATTGCATTCACAGAACCGGCAAGCGAATTCTCGATGGGCAACACGCCATACTCGCATAGACCGCTTGCAACTGCCTTAAAGACACCCTCGAAGCCGTTCATGTACATAATATCGGGGAGGTCGAAAAGACGCTCCGATGCCAGATGTGCATACGAGCCCTCGCAACCGGCACACGCAACAGATGCACGCTTGGGGAAGGGCTGGGGAGGCACTGATGTTATCTCCTTTATCTTCTCATAGAACTCCGATCCCTGTGCAAGCATGCGTGTTTCATATGACTCGCTGAGGTCGAATATTGTGCGATAGAGCGTGCGACCATAGCCCTCAAACTCGGGGCCGAGGCGGCGGGACACATTGTGTAGAACGGTTCTTGCACGCGAGGGGTGATACACGGGTAAATTATTCTCTTTTTTATAACGACCCACCTCGCTCACCACTTGCATGCGTTTTGCAAATAGGTCGCACATTTGGGTATCAATCTCATCAATCTGTTTGCGTAGTTCTTCCAAATCCATATTCTTAAAGTTTTATTGTTTTCGCTATAAAATATTGCCGCCGAGGAGTGCAAAATCGTTGAAGAATGTGGGATAGGATTTTGCAACACACTCTGCTCCGTTGATGGTTGTAACCCCCTGTGAGGCGGTTGAAAGTATTGCTGCCGACATTGCTATGCGATGGTCGCCACAGCTGTCGATGGGCTGCTGTGCCACGGGATTGCCACCAATAACGGCAAAGGTATCCTCGCCCACAACCGACGATATTCCTGCTGCTGCAAGCACATTCTTCATTGCAGCCAAGCGGTCGCACTCCTTGAAGCGCAAACGCCCCACATTGGTAAAAAGTGTGGTGCCGCTTGCCACCGCTGCTGCCACGGATAGAATAGGAACAAGGTCGGGGGTATCGGTACAGTCGAGCTCGGTGCCGAACAGCTGTGATGGCATTGCCACAATGCCATCGGGGGTAATATCTATATATGCACCCATGAGACGCAGATGGTCTATGATGCGCCTGTCGCCTTGCAGCGAGCTGGGCGACACTCCACGCACAACAACAGGTTTCTTGCCTATCACGCCGGCTACCACCCAAAAAGCCGCCGACGACCAATCGCCCTCAACGACGAGATTGCCCGGCAGGCTGTAACGCTGGTTACCTTTTATATAGTAGTTATCGCACCTCTTTTCAACGGTTACACCCGCCACACGCAGGGCGTCTAAGGTCATCTCCACATAAGAGGCACTTGTGAGCCCGCCTATAATCTCTATTTCACTATCGCAAGGGAGAAGGGGCAGCGCAAAAAGGAGCCCTGTGAGATATTGCGATGAGAGATTGCCGGGGAGCTTGAATTTACCGCCTTGCAAGGTGCCTGTGCAGGTTATTGGTAGTTCGAGCCCGGGAGTGTGTTTGTGGAACGAGAGCCCATGCTCCTCGAGCACATTGCACAAATCTCCCATGGGGCGTATGGGCAGTTTCCCGCCACCCACAAAAGTGGCGTCGGCACCAAGGGCTGCTGCCACAGACATGAGAAAACGCAGTGTGGAACCACTCTCGCCGCAGTTAAGCGTGCCGCCCTTTTGCACTTTCACAGGAGAGACGGTGAAAATACCATCATTATATGAGATATCGGCACCAAGGGCATTGAGCGAGTGCATGGTGGCGAGGATATCGTCGTTCACACCGCTGCACGAGAAGGTGCAAGGTGCACTGCCCAGCGCAGCACAAATGAGCATGCGATGAGCTTGCGATTTTGAGGGTGGGAGCACCACCACACCTTCCAATGTTCCGTTTACACGCCTCTCCATATATTTTTATATTACTTTATCCAACAATTCTTTAAGCTCCTCAACAGGAACGGTGTGCAGCACACACTGCCCCACCTCGCGCGGGAGCACAATAGAGATGTTGCCACCGCGACGTTTCTTGTCGGAGAGGAGCGAGGAGTATATCTCATCTGCCGAATAGTTGCAGGAGATATCGAAGCCGTATCGTTGCAGAAGTGCCGACAACTCCTCTGCAATATCGCAGTAACCGCATAGGGGTGCTATTCTTGCAGCAATGACCATGCCTTTTGCCACAGCTTCGCCATGCGACACGGCGAAATTGCTAAGCTTCTCGATGGCATGCCCAAAGGTGTGCCCGAAATTTAGCAACCCGCGCAAGCCGTTGTCAAACTCATCTTCCTGCACCACATCGCGTTTAATCTCCACGCAACGGGCAACCACGCTGCCGCGGTCAAAAGGAATGGTGTGCAGGGTGGAATAGAGCTCTTTATCGAGTATCACTCCGTATTTTACAACCTCGGCACAACCGTCGCAATAGATATTGGCGGGAAGGGTGTCCATGAGGGTTGTATCGCAGCACACGAGCGATGGCTGATAGAAACTGCCCACAAGATTCTTACCTGCGGGAATATCTATCGCAGTTTTGCCGCCTACAGAGCTATCGACCGCAGCCAACAGCGTGGTGGGAACCTGTATATATTTAACTCCGCGCAGATAGAGCGATGCCGAAAGACCGCCAAGGTCGCCCACTACTCCACCGCCAAAAGCCACCACGGCATCGCTGCGGGTGAGCTGCTCGGTTGCCATGAAAGAGAGAAACGCCAAAAGGTTATCGGCACATTTGGAGGCCTCTCCTGCGGGAATAACATATTTGCAGGTATCATAGCCTGCTGCTTGCAGATAACCCACGATGCGGCTGCCGTAGAGGGCATCTACATTACTGTCGGTGAGAAGTGCCACACGGCATTTTCCCACCAACGGTGCAATAAACTCCCCTATTTGCGGAAGTATATTGTCGCCTATATATATATCGTAGCTGCGCGATGCTGCTACATGTATTGTTCTATGAGACATTAAGGTTGTTTATTTTTCTGTTTCCTCTTTGGCTATACACCCCTCGTGCAACAGGTTGCAAAGGGTATCGGCATCGCCCGTTGCTATTGCATCGCGATACTGATAGAGGGAGCCTATTAACAAATCCAGCTCGGCAAGGAGATTTTCGCGGTTCTCCAGGAAGAGTTCGGTCCACATATTCTCATTAAGGCGCGATACGCGGGTAAAATCTCGGAAACTGCCTGCGCTGTAACCCTTGTGATACTGTGCCGACGGGCTCTTTATGAAGGCGTTGGAGACCACATGGCACATTTGCGATGTGTATGCAATCATGCGGTCGTGAAACTCGGCGGTTGTAACCACAAATTTCTTGAATTCAAGGGGGGCGAGAGCCTGTTTCACCCTGTCGAGCATATTTATATCATCGTGTACCGGGGGCACCATGATAAACGATGCACCGCTGAAGAGGGTGGGACGAGAGTATTTATAGCCCGAATATTGCAGACCTGCCATGGGGTGCCCGCCAACAAATGTGAAGCCATGACGGGCTGCAAGGGCAAAGCCCTGCTCGCACACCGCACGCTTGGTTCCGCAAAAATCGACAACCAGTGCCTTTGCAGGAATATCCCGGGCATTCTCGGCAAGATAACCGATGACTGCCGCAGGGGTGGCTGTGAGCAACAACAAATCGCACTGCTGCAAGGAGTTCTTTGTAAGTTCCTTGTCTATTGTGCCATCAAGACGGGCATATCCCAGCACGGTGGAGTTTATATCATAACCATACACCGTATGAGCCGCAGCCTTGAATGCCTTTGCTGCCGAGCCGCCTATGAGCCCCAATCCTACTATTCCTACCTTCATACCACTTATATTTTAGTGCATTATACTGCGAATCTCACGCACGCGCGACGCAACCTCGTCGAACTGTTCAGGAGTGAGCGACTGTGCACCGTCGCAGAGAGCGTGGGCAGGGTCGTTGTGTACCTCAATGATGAGACCATCGGCTCCCGCTGCACAAGCGGCACAAGCCATGGGGCGCACAAGGCGCGAAACACCTGTTGCGTGGCTGGGATCGACAACCACCGGGAGATGAGAGAGACCGTGGAGCACGGGAACCGCTGCAAGATCGAGCACGTTGCGGGTATAGTTGTCGTAGCTGCGGATACCGCGCTCGCAAAGCATCACCTGCTCGTTACCCTCGGACATTATATATTCGGCACTCATGAGAAGCTCTTTAAGTGTAGCCGAAAGACCGCGCTTCAACAGAATGGGCTTGTTTGAACGGCCAAGTTCCTTGAGCAGCTCAAAGTTCTGCATATTGCGGGCACCCACCTGAATAATATCGACATCGGCAAAGAGGTCGAGATGTGCAGCACTCATAATCTCGGTAACGATGGGGAGACCTGTAGCTTCGCGAGCCTTGAGCAACAACTGAAGTCCCTCGGCACGCAATCCCTGGAAATCGTAGGGAGAGGTGCGGGGCTTGAAGGCTCCACCACGCAGGATATCTGCACCCGACGCTTTCACCGCTGTTGCGATTGTGAGTATCTGCTCTTCCGACTCAACCGAGCAAGGACCTGCCATTATTGCAAAGTTGCCTGCACCAATCTTCACTTTATTCTCGCCACTACCCACTTCCACAATGGTATCATCGGGGTGGAAACGACGGTTGGCACTCTTAAAGGGGTCACTGATGCGGGTAACGTTGGCTATTATCTCCAAACCCGACAAAAGGTCTATATCTATTTTTGTTGTATCGCCAATGAGGCCGAGCACGGTTTGCATTTCGCCCTCTGATACATGCACTTTCACGTTCTGTGATTCTAACCAATGAATGAGGTTGTCTCTTTGTGTTTTTGTAACACCGCTTTTTAATACTGCTATCATAACTTTATTTTTTTATTGTCTGTTTCTTATTGAGGCGCAAATTTATAAATATTTTTTTCTTATCCTAAAATGTTACAAATTTTAATAGATATTTTTTTGAAAAAAGGTGTTCTAAACAACATTTTGCGCAATTTTTTAAAAATCGCAGAATTTGCAATTATCTTAGAATTAAACGGTTATTCGGGTTGCTTGAAAATTGGGTAACGAGATAGCAACCGTTCGTATTTCTGAGTTCGTTATTGTTTTGC
>CAYRFX010000035.1:0-22064 GCA_964423665.1 uncultured Bacteroidaceae bacterium
TAATGTTCCGTGCATCGCAGAATCCTTGGTCATCGGCAACCGACGAGGAGGGCAAGAATGGTTTTTCTCCCATAATGCGGGCTCCGTTCATGTTCGATACACGGGGTGGGGAACTGGGAATACTTTTTGATACCACTGTTGATGGTCTCTCGGCAATAGGTGTTGCCTACACCGAGAAAGATCATGGATTGAATGGTCCTTGGCACATAGAACAGGAACCCTTGCTCACCGGTGGTGTAGGCGGTCCCATGATGTTCAAGGATTATGATGGCACGCTTGTTATGGCTGTGCACAGAGATACGGTTGTGGGTGGTGTAAAGAAGAGCATTCCACAATTTATGAAGATGGATTCACAATTTGACAAACTAAAAGTTAAAGGACACTATAAATTTTAAGAATTATGCGTTTAATTATTGAACCTAACTATCAGCAACTTTCTTGCTGGGCTGCATCTTATGTAGCACGTAAAATCAACGAGTTCCAACCCACAGAGGAGAAACCCTTCGTTCTCGGTCTCCCCACCGGTGGCACACCCCTTGGCACATATCGTGAACTTATCAACCTCTACAACAAGGGCTTGGTGAGCTTCAAGAATGTGGTAACATTCAATATGGACGAGTATGTTGGTCTTCCCGAGGAGCACCCCGAGAGCTACCACTCTTTCATGTGGAATAACTTCTTCAGCCACGTCGATGTGAAGAAAGAGAATGTAAATATCCTCAATGGTAACGCCGAGAATCTTGTTGCAGAGTGCGCACGTTATGAGGAGAAAATCAAGTCTTACGGTGGTATCGACCTCTTCTTGGGTGGTATCGGTCCCGATGGTCATATCGCGTTCAACGAGCCCGGTTCTTCATTGGCTTCTCGTACCCGTATCAAGACTTTGACAACAGACACCATCATTGCCAACTCTCGTTTTTTTGATAACGATATCAACAAGGTTCCCAAGACTGCTGTTACTGTGGGTGTTGGTACTGTTATGGACGCAAAAGAGGTGCTTATCCTTGTGAATGGTCATAACAAGGCACAGGCTCTTTATCATGCAGTTGAGGGTAACATCACTCAGATGTGGACAATCAGCGTATTGCAGATGCACCCCCGCGGCATTATCGTTTGCGACGATGCAGCTACTGCCGAGCTTAAAGTGGGCACTGTAAATTATTTCAAGGATATTGAGCGCGACAACCTCGACCCTGCTTCAAACCTTAAATAATTAAATAGAATAACTCCCCGGTCGTAAAATCGGGGAGTTATTCTATTTAATGGTTTATTATAACAAAGATTTCTTTATTTGAATACAACTCCCAACGTTTTTAGGAAATTCTTGAATAATGAGGTGTATATCTTGAACTCTCCGTCAGCAATATCTATTCCGGTATCTGTCTCCGGGTTGTCGGTGCTCACTGCCGTTCCCATGGATACAAGAATCTTTCCGCTTTCACTGTCGGTTTTCAACCCCTCTCCCATGTTAAGTTCAACTTCGCCATCTTTGTTGAATGCCAACCCGTTTCCTATGCACAGACGCACAGTGCCATCATCGCCGTTTAGGCCTTTCCCAAGCTGAGGTACAATGTTGTAGCACTCTTCTCCCAATTTGATTTTGCTTAAATTTGCCATAATTGTTTTTTTGCGGCAAAATTAATGGTGGAAAAACTCTTTATGGTTGTCATATTACAAAAGAGTTGCAGCAAAGTGTCAAAACTGCATCTGCATGCTAAAATCTCTTTTTCTGCCTAAATATTCCTTTATCTCTATTTAACATAAAATTAAAAGTCAAAAATTTGATTTTATACATAAAAACATTAAATTTGTTGTCAGAAATACTAACGAAGACAGTGCTTGAAATTGTTGTATGATATACGTGGCACTTCCCATAAAAGAACAACAACCTCTTCCGTTCTATTTGGCAATGGAAGAGTATATTGCACGCACTCTCCCTGCCTCAGATTATTTCTTCATGTGGCAGGTCTCTCCCACTGTTATTTTCGGTCGCAATCAGCTTATAGACAGCGAGGTGAATACAGCTTACTGCAAGGCTCATAATATTCAAATGTATCGTCGCAAGAGTGGTGGCGGCTGTGTCTATGCCGATGAAAGTAATATAATGCTTTCATATATCACCCCCGTAAGCAACGTGAATTTTACCTTCAATCGCTATATGCTTATGATGGAACATGTCCTGCAAAAGCTCGGGCTTGATGCACGCACCACAGGACGCAATGATATTCTCATTGCAGGCAAAAAAGTCTCAGGCAATGCTTTTTATCATCTTCCAAGCAGGAGTATAGTGCATGGAACAATGCTTTACGATACCGACATTGAACATATGATGCGTTCCACAACCCCTTCACAAACCAAGCTCAAAAGCAAGGGGGTAGAGTCGGTGCGCCAGCATATAACCACTCTTAATCAACACTTGAACATCTCCATCGATGAGTTCAAGCAATTTGTGCGCAACAATCTTTGCAATGAAGAGATTTTGCTCACAAACAATGATGTGGAAGCGATAAAGGAGATATCTGAAGAATATTATTCCCCCGAGTTTATCTATGGTAATAACCCTGCATACAGCATAATCAAACAACTGCGTATAGAGGGTGTCGGTGAATTTGAGGCACGCATGGAGGTAAAGGAGGGCGTCATACGCAAAGTGAATCTCATGGGCGATTTTTTTCTTGTCGGAGACCTTGATAACGCTCTGCTCAACAAACTCCGAGGTGTGCAATATACCCCTTCGGCAGTGGAGCAGGCTGTTACTGCTGCCGATGTTGAAGCTACTATATTGAATTTGAAAAAGGAACAACTTATAACAATCTTATTTAACTGACCTATGGAAAATAAAAGAACATGTCTTTATGACAAACACGTTGCACTCGGCGCGTTGATAAGTCCCTTTGGCGGCTTTGATATGCCCATACAATACAGTAATATTGTCGAGGAACACAACGCGGTGCGCCACGCTTGCGGCATTTTCGATGTCTCGCACATGGGCGAGGTGCTTATCACCGGTGCCGATAGTGAGAAATTTGTAAACTACATTTTTACCAATGATATTACAAATGCACCTGATGGCAAAATATACTATGGTATGATGTGCCACCCCACAGGCGGTGTCGTAGATGATTTATTGGTATATAAAATGGGCGATAAACGCTATTTTCTTGTAATCAACGCATCTAACATTGACAAGGATGTTGCATGGATTATGGAGCACTCGCAAGGCTTTGATGTTAAAATAGAGCATCAGAGTGAACTCTATGGTGAGGTTGCCGTTCAAGGTCCCAATACCGAGGCGATAATAGAAAAAGTGCTTGGCATTCCTTGCAGCGAGATGGTTTTCTACACCTGTAAAGAGGTTGAATATAATGGTGAAACAATAATCATCAGTCGCACCGGCTACACCGGCGAAGATGGTTTTGAACTATATGGCTCTCATGCATTCATCAACGAGGTGTGGGACAAGTTGCTTGCAAGTGGCGAAGTTACCCCATGCGGCTTGGGTTGTCGCGATACTCTCCGTTTCGAAGTGGGACTTCCTCTCTATGGCGACGAGCTATCTGACGAGATTACTCCTCTTGAGGCGGGGCTCGGCATCTTTGTGAAGCTCGAAAAAGAGAACTTTATTGGCAAGGAGGCTCTTGCAGCACAAAAAGCCGAAGGTCTCAAACGCAAGATTGTGGGTATTGAACTATACGACAAAGCAATTCCCCGCCACGGTTACGATGTTGAGGTTGATGGCGAGGTTGTTGGTACCGTAACCACGGGCTACAACTCTATATCCACCGGCAAGAGCGTTTGTATGGCACTTGTGAATATAGAACACTCCAAGCTCGACACAGAGGTCGCTGTGCGCATACGCAAAAAGGTATTCGCAGGCAAAGTAACCAAGAAACGTTTCTACGACAAAAACTATAAAAAATAAGGGTACAGCACCCACACCGATAAAAGAATTTTATAAACTTATAACAACCAAAAAATTACAATTATGAGCACAATTTTAGAAGGACTTTATTATGCAGAGTCACATGAGTATGTAAAGGTAGAAGGCGAGTATGGCTATGTAGGTATCACCGATTATGCACAGCACGAGCTTGGCAATGTGGTATATGTGGATATGCCCGATGAAGGCGACGAGGTAACCGCGGGTGAAGACTTTGGCGCAGTAGAGAGTGTGAAGGCTGCCAGCGACCTCATCTCCCCCGTCAGCGGCGAGGTTGTCGAGGTAAACGAGGCTTTGAGCGACAGCCCCGAACTTGTAAACAGCGACCCCTATGCAAACTGGATTATCAAAGTAAAGCTCTCCGACCCCTCTGAGGTTGAGAACCTTATGGACGCAGCTTCTTATAAATCACACATAAACGAATAAAAGCAATGAAATATTTTCCCCACACCACGGAAGATATTGAACAGATGCTTGCGGTGGTAGGTGTAAAGTCTCTTGATGATCTTTTTGCCGAAATTCCGCAACAGCTGCTGTTCAATAAAGAATTTGCGCTTCCCGAGGCTATGTCCGAGGCGGAGATACGCCGATTCTTTGACGAGCTTGGCAATAAAAACAGCCGTCTCGTCTGCTTTGCGGGTGCAGGTGTCGAAGACCATTACTCACCCTCTGTAATCAATGCGATAATACAGAGGGGTGAGTTCCTCACAGCCTACACCCCTTATCAGCCCGAAATCTCGCAAGGCACCCTGCAATATATCTTCGAGTATCAGTCGATGATAACCGAGCTCACAGGTATGGACGTTACCAATGCCTCAATGTACGATGGTACCACTGCCACAGCCGAGGCAATGATGATGACCATTGCTGCTGCCAAGAAACGCAACAAGGTGCTTGTTTCTGCAACCCTCAATCCCAAAGTGAAAAGAGTGGTGGAGACATATGCAAAATACCAAGGTGTTGTTGTTGAAACCGTGCCCGAAAAGGATGGAGCAACTGACATTGCAGCCCTTGAAATGATGCTTGCCGGTGACGATGTTGCAGGAGTAATACTTGCGCAGCCCAATTTCTATGGTATCATAGAGGACTACACCGGTGTTGCCGATATGTGTCACGCAAAAAAGGCGCTTATGGTGATGAACGCCAATCCCTCATCGCTCGCCGTGCTTAAAACACCGGCAGAGTGGGGAGCCGATATTGCCTGTGGCGATGCACAGTCATTGGGTATTCCCATGAACTACGGTGGTCCATATGTGGGCTATCTTGCAACTACCAATGCACTTGTGCGCAAGTTGCCCGGTCGCATAGTGGGTGCCACCACCGATGTCGATGGCAAACGAGCCTTTGTGCTCACATTGCAGGCACGCGAGCAGCATATTCGTCGCGAAAAGGCAAACAGTAACATCTGCTCCAACCAGTCGCTCATGGCACTATATGTTACCATTTACCTCTCACTCATGGGGCACAAAGGGCTCAAAGAGGTGAACGAGGCCTCATACGGCGGGGCACATTACCTTGCCGAGAAACTCGTTGCAACAGGTAAATGCTCCATGGCTTTTGACAAGCCTTTTATGAATGAATTTGCGGTGAAAACAACCGTTCCTGCAAAAAATATTCAAGAGGCACTGCTCGCCGCCGGTATATTGGGCGGTGTGCGCATAGCCGATGATATGCTGCTTTTGTGCGTTACTGAGCAACGCACAAAAGCCGAGATTGACAAGCTTGTGGAAATAGTAAACAATCTTTAATTCAGGGAGGAAATCTTATGATACGCAATTACGATAAGTTGATATTTGAACTCTCAAAAGAGGGTCGCGAGGGATATTCTCTTCCTAAAAATGAGTTTAAGGAGCAATATTGCCCCTGTATGTTGCCAGCTGTTCTCAAACGCTCTTCTGCACCATTGTTGCCACAGGTGACAGAGTTTGATGTGGTGCGCCACTATACCAATCTTTCCAACAAAAACTTTGGAGTGGACACCGGTTTCTATCCCCTTGGCAGTTGTACGATGAAGTACAATCCTCGTATAAACGAGGAGATGTGTTCATTGCCTGCATTCACAAGCCTGCACCCCGAAGCACCGGCTTCTGCTGCGCAAGGAGCGCTGGAGGTATATTATAACCTTGCAGCTTCACTTGCCGAGATTAGCGGTCTTTCTGCTTTTACCCTCAATCCGTATGCAGGTGCTCATGGCGAGCTCACCGGTCTTATGATTATGCGCTCATACCACGAACAGCGTGGTGATTACAAGCGTACCAAAGTGATTGTTCCCGATAGTGCCCATGGTACCAACCCCGCAAGTGCAGCCGTTTGCGGTTTGCAGATAGTTGAGGTAAAATCAACCGCCAGTGGCACAGTCGATGTGGAGGACCTTAAACCTCTCCTCGACGATACTGTTGCTGGTATAATGATGACAAACCCCAATACTTTGGGTATCTTTGAGACCGAAATCCCCGAGATTGCACGCCTTGTACATGAGGCAGGTGGCTTGCTCTATTACGATGGAGCCAACCTCAATGCAGTGCTTGGCAAGTGCCGCCCTGGAGATATGGGCTTCGATATTATGCACATCAATCTGCATAAAACCTTCTCCACACCACACGGTGGCGGAGGTCCCGGTGATGGCCCTGTAGGCGTGCGTGCCGGCTTGGAGCATCTGTTGCCCAATCCTCAGGTGAAGAAAGACGATACAGGTCGTTTCTTTATTGATACCGATGAGCAGTCGGCAGGCTATGTGTCGCAGTTTCTTGGAAACTTTGGTGTTTCGATGCGCGCATATACCTATATTCTCACACTTGGTCGCGAGAATGTGAAGATGGTAGGTCCGCTTGCAGTGCTCAATGCCAACTATGTGAAGGAGTCGTTGAAGAGCGAATATCTGCTACCCATCGAGGGTGTGTGCAAGCACGAATTTGTATTCGACGGTCTTGCCGATAAATCGACAGGAGTAACCACACTCGATATTGCCAAACGCCTGCTCGATTACGGCTACCACGCGCCCACAATCTATTTCCCATTGTTGTTCCACCAAAGCATTATGATTGAACCCACCGAGACCGAAAGCAAAGAGACGCTCGACGAGTTTATCGCAGTGATGAAAACCGTGGCACGCGAGGCAATAGAGAACCCCGATGTAGTGAAGAACGCTCCCCACTCAACACCCGTGCGTCGTCTCGATGAAACGACAGCCGCCCGCTCACCAAAAACCTCTTATAAACA
Source organism: uncultured Bacteroidaceae bacterium (assembly GCA_964423665.1). Lineage (GTDB taxonomy): Bacteria > Bacteroidota > Bacteroidia > Bacteroidales > Bacteroidaceae > HGM04593. The sequence continues at coordinate 7,160 of CAYRFX010000035.1, forward strand.
GCTTATAGCGGAGTAGAGTGATTGTAACAAAAAAGTTGCTAAGATTATAATCTTAGCAACTTTTTTGTTTTTTACTCACCTCCACCTGTGTTTGCACCTTTGTCGCGTTTGCTGCCACGATGATAGCGACGACGGTGTGGCTTTTTCTTGCCCTCGCCTGTCTTTTCCGGTTTGGTTGTTTCTGTGGCTTGCTGTGCAGTGGGAACATCTTTCGAAGCTTTGGGCTTGCTGCTTTCTCTTCTTCTTTTGTCTCTGCGCCCGTGCCCTCTTCCGTCGTGTTCTCTTCGCTTGTTACCACGGTTGCCTCCGCGTGCTCTCTCGTTCTTCCCGGGAGAATATTCGGGTGCTTCGCCAAGTTCCTCGGGCAGGGGTGTTTTGGGTACCTCCTGCTCCATAAAATCCTCGATGCGTTTGAAGTATTGCTGGTCCTCAACAGATACGAATGTTATGGCGCGTCCCTTGGTGTTGGCGCGTGCCGTGCGGCCCACGCGGTGTATGTAATCGTCGCAGTCGCGCGGAACATCGTAATTTATAACAATGCGTATATCGTCGATGTCTATTCCGCGTGCAAGAATATCGGTTGCCACAATAATATCAATCTTGCGGCTCTTGTAGCGGAACATAATCTCGTCACGCTCGCTCTGTCCCAGGTCGCTGTGCATCTCGCCCACGTTGAACCCGCGTTTTTTCAGTGCTATCGAGATATCCTTTACTTTGCTTTTTCGCGATGCAAAGAGTATAACTCTTTCGGTGCTCTCGTTCTCGAAAATGCTCTTTATTATGCCCATCTTTTGTCCTTCATGGCATATATACGCCTCCTGTGCAATTCCATCGGCAGGCTTGGCGAGCGATAGTGTTATTTGCAACGGGTCTGTGAGAATGTTGGCAGCCAGCTTGCGTATTTCCTGTGGCATGGTTGCCGAAAATAGCATTGTCTGTCGTTCCTTTGGCAGTTTGCCGGCAATGGTCATGATGTCGTTGTAGAATCCCATGTCGAGCATGCGGTCTGCCTCGTCAAGGATGAAAAACGATACTCGCGAGAGGTCTATGTTTCCTAAATTAATGTGGCTTATCAATCTTCCGGGAGTTGCCACTATTATATCGGCTCCCTTTGCCATTCCACGCAACTCCTGTTCGTATCGTTGCCCGTCGTTTCCGCCATAAACAGCCACACTGGAGAAGGGCATAAAATATGTGAATCCCTCTAATTGACGGTCAATCTGCTGTGCAAGCTCACGAGTGGGGGCCATCACCACGCAGTTAATGGCGTCTTCGGGGTAGCCGCCACGGCATAGTTTGTTGAGAACGGGTAGCAGGTATGCAGCAGTTTTGCCTGTTCCTGTCTGTGCCACGCCTATTAGGTCGCGCCCGTCCATCAACGGCTGAATGGTTTGTTCCTGTATAGGGGTGCAGGTCTCAAAACGCATGGCATCAAGAGCGTCAAGAACCTCGTCTTCAAAATCAAAATCTGTAAAATACATCTAATGTAAATAATAATGAATATGCAAAAAACTCTCTCTCTTCCTCTTATTTTGGTGCTTTTCTGTATAAGTAGAGAGCGATGAAACTATATAAAATATTGGGCAACCACACGGCAAGAGCCACTGGCATCTGGTCTGCAAAAGCCGATGATATTGTCTGGAATAGAATATACGAGAAACTCAATCCTAATCCTATTCCAAGTGACAGACCCATACCTCCTTTGGTCTTTTTTGAGGAGAGCGATGCACCAATGATGGTTAGGATAAATGCTGCAAATGACATTGCTATTCGCTTGTGATACTCCACCTCAAAGGCTTTGATGTTTGCCATTCCTCGGGCTTTTTGTTTGTCGATATATTCGCTCAGCTCGGGGCTGGTCATTGTTTCATGCTGTCCCTCGGTTACAAGGAAATCGGCAGGTTCTATTTTAATGATGGTGTCGAGCGGCACCTGGTTGCTCGACCTTATAACCTCTTTATCGCCGCCCAGTTCGCGTATCATCCAGTTGCGGGCAGTCCATTTGTATTTCTCATCGGGGTGATATTTTATGCTCTTGGCAGTCATATGCGACACAAGCTTTTTGTCCTCGAACTTGTCGAGCGAGAAACGGAAACCTGTTGAGTTGCGCGTTTCGTATCTCTCAATGTATGCAACAGTGTTTTCATCTACTTGCAGTTGTATGTTATATGCCGATTTGGTCTCCTTTTTCTTCCCGTGCTTAATCTCAAAGTCTATACGAGTCTCGTTGCCATTTGGGATAATATAAGCTCCAAGCGTATAAGTCAATATTGCAATGAATGCTGCTGATACCATATACGGGCGCAAAAGCCTCTTAAAGCTCACGCCCGATGCAAACATTGCAATGATTTCTGAATTCTCGGCAAGTTTTGATGTAAAATATATTACCGAGATGAATACAAATAGTGCGCTGAACGTATTTGCAAGGTAAGGAGCGTAATTGAGGTAATAGTCAAAGATCACCTCCGACATCGTTGCATTTGATGTGGCAAATTTGTCTATCTTCTCATTGTAGTCAAACACCACAATCACAATGATGATAAGTCCCAACGAAAAGAAATATGTACCAAGAAATTTACCTATTATATATAGGTCGAGGCGTTTCAGCTTAATTGCATCTAACCATTTTTTCATAGTAATTTACTCTTTTTTTATAGTCGGCGTGTAACCTGTTCCAGCATGTTTTTTTTCCATGTAGCATAGTCGTCGGCAAGAATGTGTTTGCGTGCCTCTTGCGTGAGCCATACATAAAATGCAAGGTTGTGGAGCGACGCTATTTGCAGTGCAAGATACTCCTGCGCAACAAAAAGGTGTCGCAGATATGCGCGGCTGTATTGCCTGTCCACAAACGATTCTCCTTCCTCTTCAATGGGGCTGAAGTCGTATTTCCATTTCTCGTTGCGCATGTTCATGATACCGTTCTTGGTGAAGAGCATCGCGTTGCGCCCGTTGCGTGTGGGCATAACACAATCAAACATATCCACCCCTCGTTCAATACCCTCCAGAATGTTGGCAGGGGTTCCCACTCCCATCAGATAGCGTGGCTTGTCGGTGGGCAGAATCTCATTTACCACCTCTATCATCTCATACATCTTTTCGGCAGGTTCTCCCACAGCAAGGCCACCGATGGCATTGCCGGCGCAGTTCTTTGAGGTAATGTACTCGGCAGAAATACGGCGCAAATCGGGATATACGCAACCTTGTACGATGGGGAAAAGCTGCTGTTCGTAACCATATTTAGGCTCTGTCTCTGCAAGCCTTGCAATACAGCGGTCGAGCCAGCGATGCGTACGCTCCATCGATTTCTTTGCATAATTGTAATCGGCTGTGCCGGGCGTGCACTCGTCAAATGCCATAATAATGTCGGCACCGATGCTGCGCTCTATGTCCATCACTCTCTCAGGTGAAAAGAAGTGCTTTGAACCATCAATATGTGAGCGGAACTCCACGCCATCTTCGTTCATCTTGCGAATATCCTTCAACGAAAATACCTGAAACCCGCCGCTATCTGTGAGTATAGGGCGTTCCCAGCTGTTGAACCTATGCAAGCCGCCTGCTTTTTCAAGCACATCAAGCCCGGGGCGCAGATATAGGTGATATGTGTTGCCTAATATAATCTGTGCCTTTACATCTGTAACAAGGTCGGGTACCTGTACCGCCTTTACCGATCCAACAGTGCCCACGGGCATAAAAATAGGTGTCTCAATCTTGCCGTGTGCAGTGGTTAATACACCTGCACGCGCCTTGCTTCCACTGTCTGTGTGTAATAACTGAAATTCCACTTATTATATAAGATTTACAGGGTTCTTTACTTTCTCTTTCAGCAACGCAATATCCAGTACCTCTTTTACATCTTCTACATAATGGAAGATGAGCCCCTGTACATACATCTCGGGGATTGCGTTAATGTTGCGCTCGTTGTCTTTGCACAGGATAATCTCTTTTATTCCGGCACGTTTGGCAGCAAGAATCTTTTCTTTTATTCCGCCCACAGGAAGCACCTTGCCGCGCAAGGTAATCTCACCGGTCATTGCAAGGTTTGGTCTCACTTTGCGCTGGGTGAGAGCCGATGCAAGGGCGGTTGCCATGGTTATACCCGCAGAAGGACCATCTTTGGGTATTGCTCCTTCGGGCACATGCAGGTGAATGTGCCAGTTGTCGAATATTTCATACGGAATATCAAGTTCAGCAGAATGTGCCTTTATATATTCAAGCGCAAGCATGGCAGACTCCTTCATTACATCACCCAAATTTCCGGTAAGTGTTATTTTGTCGCCTTTTCCACGGCTCAAACTTGTCTCTATGAAGAGAATCTCACCGCCCACGGCTGTCCACGCAAGCCCCACAACGACACCGGCATAACTGTTACCTTGATAGATGTCGCGTGTAAACTCTTTGGGACCGAGCAGGCTGTGCAGGTCGGCAGGTTTTACTGTTGTAATCTCAAAGTCTCCGTTCATCGCCTTCTGGCAAGCCAAACGGCGGAATATCTTGCCAATCTTTTTCTCAAGTCCGCGCACTCCCGACTCGCGTGTGTAATCCTCGATAATACGTTCAATGGCAGCCTTGTTTATGCTAATCTTCTCATTGCTCACTCCATTAGCCTCTTTTTCCTTGGGCACAAGGTGGCGTTTTGCAATTTCTATTTTTTCCTCTGTCAGGTAGCCGCTCACCTCAATAAGTTCCATGCGGTCGAGCAGCGGGGCAGGGATGCTGCTCAGGTTATTTGCAGTGGCAATGAACATAACCTTCGACAAGTCGTAATCTATGTCGAGGAAGTTGTCGTGGAAACTGTTGTTTTGCTCGGGGTCAAGCACCTCCAATAATGCCGACGAAGGGTCGCCATGGTTGGATATCTGTCCCACCTTGTCAATCTCGTCGAGAATAAACACGGGGTTGTCGCTGCCTGCCTTTACTAGGTTTTTCAGAATGCGGCCCGGCATAGCACCGATATATGTTTTTCTGTGTCCGCGTATCTCCGATTCATCGTGAACGCCACCCAGTGACATGCGCACATACTTGCGTTCAAGAGCTTCTGCTATAGATTTTCCAAGCGAAGTCTTTCCCACGCCCGGAGGACCGTAAAGGCAGATGATGGGCGATTTTAAGTCTCCACGCATTTTTATCACCGCAAGATGCTCTAAGATTCTTTCTTTAACCTTGTCAAGCCCATAGTGGTCTCTGTCGAGCACTTTGCGTGCACGCTTCATATCAAGATTGTCACCGGTACATTCTCCCCATGGCAGGCTCACAAATAGCTGCAGATAGTTTAGCTGTACATGATAATCGGGGGTTTGCGGGTTGATTCTTTCGAGTTTCGCAATCTCTTTCTCAAAAAACTCTCCGGTCTCTTTGCTCCAATTTTTATTTTGGGCTTTTTTGCGCAAGGAGATAACATCCTGCTCTTGCGCGTTGCCCCCAAGCTCGTCTTGTATCACTTTCATCTTCTGCTGCAAGTAATACTCTCTTTGCTGCTGTTCGAGTTCCTTGTTTGTGCGACTGTCGATTCTTTCTTTGATTCTCAGAAGTTTTATCTCCTTGCTCAGTATCTCAAGCAGTGTGTATGCTCTGTCGGTGTAATTCTTTCCTATGAGCATGCGGTATTTCTCGGTAACGTCGGCTCTTATGTTCGCATTAATAAAGTTAATGAGAAACTCCCCACTGACAAGGTTGTCCATGACTGCCTCAAAGTTGAGCGGGTTGGGTGCTTTGTTCTGTCCTTTAAGAACTTCGGCTCCCTTTTTGCGACATTCTCTTACCAATACCGTCCATTCGTCCTCGTTGGTTGCTTTTTCTTCCAAAGCCTCGGTTACAGAGCCTAACAGATAGGGCTTTGTTTGGGTTATATAATTAAGTTTCACCCTTTGCAAGCCTTGCAGAACTGCGGCGACAGTTTTATCGGGCAGATGCAATACACGCTCAACCCTTGCCAATGTTCCTATGTGATAGAGGTCGGTGTACATGGGTTCTTCAATCTCAGCCTCTTTCTGGCAAAAAACACCAATGATGCTCTTGTTTTTGTATGCCTCTTCCAAAAGTTTCAAGGTCGATTCTCTTCCGATGGTTACAGGGAGTGCTGTTGTTGGGAACAATACCATGTTTCGCAACGGAAGTATAGGAATCTCTCCATTGATTTTTCCGCGGAACATTTCGAGAGTCACAGGCTCGTCTATTAATTCTGCAGGAATTATGTACGGAGTAAGTTTTCTGCTGATGTCATCTTCGTCAAAAAAACCATTGTCGTCGGGTTCGTTGTTATCGGCATCGTCGTCATTTTCGTTATCCTCATTCGTGTCGGCAAACAGTAATTCATGAAGATTTTCGTCTTTTTGTACCATCAAATCATCAATCTCGTCAAACTCTTCAAAATCTTTATTATCTTTCATAAAATATATATGTTACTTTATGTGTTAATTATGAATACAGCCGGCAGAGAGTGCAGTTGGCAACATGTGCAGCTGTCGTTTCAATTTGCGAAGATACTGCTAATTACCGATTTTTGGAAATATTTTCTATTTAATTATATATTTATTTATAATAATAAACATTAATAAATCTTGTTATGCAGGTTCTGCACAAAATTTTTGTGCGATTAAGGCGTGCTGTGAACATCCGCCGAGGAGAAAAAATGCAAATAATATGCAATATGAGGGTTAATTAAACTAAAATGCAACTTTCTTTTATCGCCGATTTGTTGTATCTTCGCGCAAAATTATGAAAACAGGTGGGCGAGAAGAAAAAAATATTGTTTCTCATAAATCCAAAGTCGGGAACAGGGGGTAAGCGCTCCGTCCCGCGTTTGGTGAGGTCTCTTATCGATAAACAGAAGTTTGATGTTCTGATAAAAGAGACCAAATATGTTGCGCATGCCTGTGAACTTACAAAAGCTGCAGTTGCCGAAGGGGTAGATGTAGTAGTTGCCGTGGGAGGCGATGGAACCGTTAACGAGGTTGCGCGTTCACTCACCGGTACAGATGTTGCTCTCGGTATAATCCCTTGTGGTTCGGGCAATGGTCTTGCGCGCCATTTGGGTATTCCACTTGAAATAAAAAAAGCGATAGAATTTCTTAACACAGCGGAATCTACTGCTGTAGATTATGGAAAAATAAACGGCTCGCCATTTTTCTGTACCTGCGGCATAGGGTTCGATGCGCTTGTGAGCAGCAGCTTCGCTCGTGGTAATAGGAGAGGTTTGTGGGGGTATATGAACCGCACACTCACCGATTGGCTGAATTATGAACCCGAGGTGTATGAGATTGAAAGCGAATCGTTCAAAAAAGATTACAAAGCTTTTCTTATAGCCTGTGGAAATGCGGCACAATATGGCAACAATGCTTATATAAGCCCCGGAGCGTCGATGCGCGATGGTCTTTTGAGTGTAACAATCCTGGAACCTTTCCCTGCAACCGATGTCCCCATAATTCTGGGGCAGCTCTTCGGGCGTACGCTTGCGCGTAACGGGCATATAAAAACGCTTGAGGCGAAGTGGCTTAGAATAAAAAGAAAGACCTCCGGTCCGGTGCATTTTGATGGTGAACCGGCAGATATGGATGCTGAAATCTATGTGGAGATAGTGGAGCGTGGGCTGAATGTTATGGCAATTCCTGGCTGGGACGGTCGTTCGGCAGTGGTGCCTCTTTACAAACAATTGGCGGAACTTGTGAGCCTGTCTGTATCTGATGTGGAGATAGATTTTCCAAAGATGGATATAACATTTCCCAAGGTTGATATTACCTTCCCTGCCATGAATGAGCTTGTTGGAAAATTACCGCAGTTTCCGCCCATTCCTCCTTTTATGAAGGGTGGGAAAAATAAGAAGAATAATGATTGAATGTTTTTGAATATTCTTTACAAGTGATGACTATTTTATTTTGAGGTAGAACTCACGCAATAAACTGCAAGCATCTTCGCTGTAAACACCCGGGCTGCTCTCCAAAATCAAATTTTTAATTATAGCAGAGCCTTCTACTCTGCGACAAAATTCTATCAAACTGCGCTTGGGAACCTTGCGTGGAGTGGTTTGTATGTGTGTTATTCGTTTTGTGACGAATCCGCAGAAAATGGCATTGTCCACCCATTCATTGAGTGAGGCGGTTGGTATTATTAGCGAAACGGTGCCGCTCGGTGTGAGTAAATCTTTTGCTTTTGAAAAGAAAAGGGCAGGGGATAGTGTGTCGTTGTGTCGGGCGAGAGTTCGTTTCTCGTTATCACATTTGAGGCTGTTTGTGAAATATGGCGGGTTGCTCACAATGGTGTCAAAAAGAATTCCGGGCTTGTAATCCTGTAAATCCATATTTGTTATTTCAATTCTCTCTTTCCATGGAGAATTCTTTGCATTTTCTGTGGCTTTGCAAGCTGCGGCGGAGTCAATCTCTATACCCACGATATGCGCGTTGCTGCGCTGTGCTGCCATAATGGCGACAAGCCCCGTTCCCGTTCCGATATCCAAAATCCTTTTGCTGTTTTCTGTGTTGAACCAAGCTCCCAATAGGCAGCCGTCGGTGCCCACTTTCATGGCACAACCCTCCTGTTCTATTGTAAACTGTTTGAATTTGAAATAGCTGTTGGACATTGGTTTTTGGATCTCTTGTGGCAATGCTTTGCACTTTTTTAATTAAAAGAAAGCTGCATCAATTATTTTTGATACAGCCTTGTCTGTTGAAAAACTCTTTTTTTTTGAGCCGAGTCGGGGACTCGAACCCCGGACCTACTCATTACGAATGAGTTGCTCTACCAACTGAGCTAATTCGGCAATAATTTGTACTTTGATATACTTTTATGCGTTTTATGCACACGTTTCGCATATCTTTGCGCACATAACGTGTGCAAAGATAGTGATAAAATAAATTCAGCAAAACAATCTTTTGAAAAATCGGTGAAAAATATCAAATAATACTCATTTTTTGGTTTTGTTTCTATAAAATATTTGCGTATCTTTGCAACTGTTTTAACAAACGCTTTGCATGAGTACCATATATAAATATATGAAACAGCACCTTATGACAGGTTTTCACAACGAGCCCTGCGCATCTTGTTGTCTCTCTGCAAAGCAGTGCGTAATTTTTTTGTTATTTATTTTGTTGTAGTCGTTTCTTTGAAACGGCTTTTTTTGTACCTTTACCTACGAAAATAAAATAGACGACAAAAAGTTTTTTATACAAAAAATTGAAGACTACTTTTAATTGATAAAACTTTTATGGAACCTTTATTACACGAATGTGGTGTAGCGATGATTCGCCTGCGTAAACCGTTGAACTATTACAAAGAAAAATACGGAACCTGGGCGTATGGTATGAATAAGCTCTTTTTGCTTATGAACAAGCAGTATAACCGTGGCCAGCAGGGCGCCGGTATCTCATGCGTAAAACTGAAGGCATCTCCCGGCGAGGATTATATGTCGCGCGAACGTGCCGAGGGCTCAAGCGCAATTTCCGAAGTCTTTGCTGCCGCAAATAAAGATATAACATCAACATCGCACCCCAAAGAGATGAAGGGCAACGCCGAATATGCCTATCGCAATTTTGCATTTGCCGGAGAACTCTACATGGGGCATTTGCGCTACTCGGCAACGGGAAAAACAGGTATGCAGTATGTTCACCCGTTCCTGCGTCGCAACAACTGGCGAGCAAAGAATCTTGCTTTCTGTGGCAATTTTCACATAACAAACGTTGATGATATTTTCCACGAACTTGTATCCCATGGTCAGCACCCGCGTGTTCATGCCGATACCTATATAATGCTTGAGCTTTTGGGGCACCGCCTCGACCGCGAGGTTGAACGTGTCTTCAAGGAGTGTGAGCAAGAAGGTTTGCAAGGCATGGATATAACCAACAGCATTGAGGAACGCATGGATATTGCCAATGTGTTGCGCACCTCAACCCCCATGATTGATGGTGGTTATGTGTTCTGTGGTGTTACCGGCAGTGGCGAGATGTTTACAATGCGCGACCCCTGGGGCGTGCGCACCGCCTATTGGTATGCAAATGATGAGATATTTGTAGTTGCAAGCGAACGCGCAGCCCTGCAAACAGCAATGAATCTGAAAGCCGAGGAGGTAATAGAGATGGTGCCCGGCGAGGCTATAATAATGAACAAGCGTGGTGAGTTGCGCCGCGAGGTAATTATCCCTCAAAAAGCTTTCTTGCCCTGTTCTTTCGAACGCATATACTTCAGCCGCGGCAACGATGGCGATATATATAAGGAGCGCAAGCAACTCGGTTCCAATTTGAAGGAGCAGATACTCAAAGCTATAAATTACGACCTTGACAACACTGTCTTTTCTTTCATTCCCAACACAGCCGAAATGGCATTCTACGGCATGGTCGAGGGCATGGAAGAGTTCCTGAATGAATGGAAGGTGAAAGAACTCTCATCGGGCAAGAACCTCAGTGAGAGCGAGATAATGAATATCGTTTCCAAAAAAGTGCGCCAAGAAAAAGTCGCCAACAAGGATATAAAGATGCGCACCTTCATCTCCACCGGCGACAAGCGCAACGACCTTGCGGCTCACGTTTACGATATAACATATGGCACCATAAAGCCCAAGGTTGATAATCTTGTGGTCATTGACGACAGTATCGTTCGCGGTACCACTCTCAAACAAAGTATATTAAATATTTTGGATAGATTGGAGCCAAAGAAAATAATTGTTGTATCTTCGTCTCCGCAGATACGATATCCCGACTATTACGGAATAGATATGGAGAAATTCGACCACTTTGTGGCATTCAAAGCCGCTCTCGACCTTCTCTATGAGCGCGGAAAAAGGTCGTTGATAGAACGCACATACAGAGCCTGTCTCGATGAACTTAAAAAGCCCGATGCAGAGCAGATAAACTGCACTCGTGCCATCTATCATCCTTTTACCCCCGATGAAATATCGGTGAAAATAGGCGAGTTGCTCAAGCCCATAGACTTGAAGGCTGACCTCGAACTTGTGTTCCAGAACCTCGAAGGGTTGCACTCGGCATGCCCCAATCATTTGGGCGATTGGTATTTCAGCGGAATATATCCCACCCCGGGAGGAAACAGGCTTGTAAACGAAGCCTTCGTAGAGTACTACGAAACATATTTGTATAAATAGGAATAATAATTACTATAAAGGATATGAAGGAAAGACTTAAAAAGGTATTATTGCTTGGTTCGGGTGCGTTGCGCATCGGTCAGGCAGGTGAGTTCGACTACTCTGGTTCACAAGCATTGAAAGCTCTGCGCGAGGAGGGCATTCAGTCGGTGCTTATCAATCCCAACGTTGCAACCATTCAAACATCAGAGGGCATTGCCGACAAGGTATATTTCCTCCCTGTAGATGTTCACAACGTAGAAGAGATTATTAAGAAGGAGCGTCCCGATGGAATATTGCTTGCCTTCGGTGGTCAAACAGCGCTGAACTGTGGAACAGAGCTTTATCAGAAGGGTATTCTTGAAAAATATGGAGTAAAGGTGCTTGGAACATCGGTTGAAGCAATCATGTACACCGAGGACCGCGACCTCTTTGTGAAGAAACTCGATGAGATTCCTATGAAAACCCCGGTCAGCCAGGCGGTGGAGAGCATGAGCGATGCGCTGAAAGCTGCTCATGAGATAGGATTCCCTGTTATGGTGCGTTCTGCCTATGCTCTCGGTGGCTTGGGTAGCGGTATCTGTCGCGATGAAGAGAGTTTTGTGAAACTTGCCGAAAGTGCCTTCACATTCTCAAATCAAATTCTTGTAGAGGAGTCGCTAAAAGGCTGGAAAGAGATTGAGTTCGAGGTTATTCGCGATGCCAACGACCACTGTTTCACCGTGGCGAGCATGGAGAACTTCGACCCTCTGGGTATTCACACCGGTGAGTCTATCGTGGTTGCTCCCACCTGTTCACTCAGCGAAGAACAGGTTAAGTTTATGCAGGAAATCTCTGTAAAAGCTATTCGCCACCTGGGTATTGTGGGTGAGTGTAACATTCAATATGCATTCAATGCCGAGACAAACGACTATCGTGTAATCGAGGTAAATGCGCGCTTGAGCCGTTCGTCGGCTCTTGCATCAAAAGCAACCGGTTATCCTCTTGCTTTTGTGGCAGCCAAGATTGCGTTAGGATATACTCTCGACCAGATAGGCGAGATGGGTACTCCCAACTCGGCATACAAAGCTCCCGACCTCGATTATCTCATTTGTAAGATTCCTCGTTGGGACCTCACAAAATTTGCAGGCGTTTCTCGTCAGATAGGCTCGAGCATGAAATCTGTGGGCGAGATTATGTCCATCGGTCGCAGCTTCGAGGAGGTTATCCAGAAAGGTCTCCGCATGATAGGGCAGGGAATGCACGGTTTTGTGGGCAACGAGCACACCCACTTCGACAATCTCGATGAGGAACTTGCCAACCCCACAGATATGCGCATCTTCTCCATAGCATCGGCTTTGGAAGAGGGTTACACCGTGGAGCGCATCTGCGAGCTCACAAAGATAGACCCATGGTTTATTGGCAAGTTGAAAAATATTGTCGATTACAAAGCGGTGCTCATGGGTTATAACAGCCTCGAAGAGTTGCCCGAAGAAGTTCTGCGCCAGGCAAAGGTACTCGGCTTCTCTGACTTCCAGATAGCACGTTTCGTTCTCAAGGACGAAAAAAATATGGAGAGTGGCAACCTTGCAGTGCGTGCCCGTCGTAAAGAACTCAATGTGCTTCCCGCTGTAAAACGCATCAACACTGTAGCCTCTGAGCACCCCGAGCTCACTAACTATCTTTATATGACATACGGAGCAAAGGGCTACGATGTAAACTACTACAAAACCGATAAGGCTGTCGTGGTGCTCGGTTCGGGTGCCTATCGCATCGGCTCATCAGTGGAATTTGACTGGTGCTCGGTGAACGCAGTGCAAACAGCGCGCAAGCTCGGTTATAAATCAATAATGATAAACTATAACCCCGAGACAGTATCTACAGACTATGATATGTGCGACCGTCTATACTTTGACGAGCTCTCTTTGGAGCGTGTGCTCGATGTTATAGACCTCGAACAGCCGGGTGGTGTAATTGTCTCGGTGGGCGGTCAGATACCCAATAACCTTGCAATGAAACTCCATCGTCAGTCGGTGCCCATTTTGGGAACATCACCTCTCAGCATCGACCGTGCCGAGAATCGTCATAAATTCTCTGCAATGCTCGACCAGCTCGGCATCGACCAGCCCGCATGGAAAGAGCTCACCAGTATAGAGGATATGGAGGAATTTGTAAACAAGGTAGGCTATCCCGTTCTTGTTCGTCCCTCGTATGTTCTCTCGGGTGCAGCAATGAATGTATGCTACAACGAAGAGGAGTTGCGCGAGTTCCTTAAAATGGCAGCCGAGGTGTCGAAAGAATTCCCGGTTGTCGTATCTCAGTTTATGATTGATACCAAAGAGATTGAGTTCGATGCTGTTGCACAGAATGGCGAAGTTGTGGAGTATGCAATCTCGGAGCATGTGGAGTTTGCCGGTGTACACTCGGGCGATGCTACACTTGTGTTCCCCGCGCAGAAAATATATTTCGAAACAGCGCGTCGCATAAAGAAAATCAGCCGTCGCATTGCCAAAGAACTCAATATCTCGGGTCCCTTCAATATCCAGTTCCTTGCAAAGAACAACGAGGTTAAGGTTATTGAGTGTAACTTGCGTGCCAGCCGTTCATTCCCGTTTGTTTCAAAGATTTTGAAACGCAACTTCATTGAGACTGCAACACGCATCATGCTTGGTGCGCCTTACAGCCGCCCCGATAAATCGGCATTCGATATCGATTGGATAGGTGTTAAGGCATCTCAGTTCTCATTCTCGCGTCTCCACAAAGCCGATCCCGTTCTTGGTGTAGATATGTCATCAACCGGTGAGGTAGGTTGCATAGGCGACGATTTTGAAGAGGCTCTCCTCAATGCAATGATAGCGGTAGGATACAGCATTCCCGAAAAGAATGTGATGGTATCTTCAGGAGCTTCAAAATCAAAAGTCGATCTGTTGGAATCAACAGCAATCCTTGCACAGAAAGGCTACAATATCTTCGCAACATCGGGCACAGCCAAGTTCCTCAACGAGAACGGAATAAACGCAACACCCGTAATGTGGCCCGATGAAGACCCCGATGCCGAGAATAATGTAATGCAGATGATAGCCGATCACCGTTTCGACCTCATTATAAATATCCCCAAGAACCACACCAAACGTGAGCTTACCAACGGATATAGAATACGTCGTGCGGCAATCGACCACAACATCCCACTTATCACCAATGCCCGCCTCGCAAGCGCATTTATCCGTGCATTCTGCAAGATAGATGTAAACGAGTTGCCGGTTAAGAGCTGGGACGAATACAAATAATTATTAAAAAGATTTCAAGCGTGCTATGGCACGCTTGAAATCTTTTTATCTTTTTAATACCATAAAGGTAATTTTTCGCCCAAACTATTGCACGGATAAAAATATCTTTGTATCTTTGCAACGCTTTAAGGGAAACCGCAAAGCTGAATGGTGGTTATAGTTCAGTTGGTTAGAGCGTCAGATTGTGGTTCTGAATGTCGTGGGTTCGAGTCCCACTATCCACCCCCAAGAGAGAAGTTTTAACTTCTCTCTTTTTTTACTCTCCCTTGTCTCGTTTTAATATTTATATGGTGAGTTTATATGACTTTACCCTAAAAAGAGTGGCGCACCCTAAATAAACAAAGGGTACGCCACTCTTCTTTACAGAGTTACTTAAACAAGAAGGCTATGATTTTATCTATTCAAACACTTTACGATAAACAGACACTACTGACCATCCGTTCTGAGGGGAATAGTCAAAGTAACTGTAAACGAACTCTAATCGGAACTTCAAGATGTGTTATGTGGATTTATCATAGCCTTCTTGTTTTTCGTACTTAATAACAGGCAAGCATACGAAATTTTTCCAAAAATGAAC
>CAYRFX010000036.1:0-22056 GCA_964423665.1 uncultured Bacteroidaceae bacterium
GTTTCTCATCGTCGCTCCCCATGGACATACAGCTAAACGCACTACGCAAAATACCTGCGTTGAAAGAAGCCGTGGCATACCGCCCGGGGTATGCCATAGAATACGACTATTTTCCCCCGACACAGCTCTTCCACACACTTGAATCCAAAATTATAGAAAACCTATATTTTGCAGGACAGGTAAACGGAACCACCGGTTACGAAGAGGCTGCCGGACAAGGAATAATTGCAGGCATAAATGCCGCACGCAAAATTGACGGGAAAGAGAGTTTCATACTGCGCCGCGACGAAGCATATATAGGCGTGCTCATCGACGACCTCGTTACAAAAGGCGTTGATGAACCATACAGAATGTTCACCTCGCGCGCCGAGTATCGCATTCTCCTCCGTGCCGACAACGCCGATCAACGCCTCACCGAGAAAGCATACACATTGGGGTTGGTTACCGAAGAGCGTTACTGCACCCTACGCGAGAAAAAAGAACTGATGCAGAGACTGACAGATTTTATTGAAAACTTCTCCGTAAAAGCCAATCTTATAAACGACGGGCTGCAAGAACTGGGCACCACCCCGCTGACAAGAGGCAGCAAACTCTCTGCAATAATAGAGCGCCCGCAAATAACAATAAATTCCATTGCCCGATACATAAAGCCACTGAGCAACGAGCTTGAAAAGCTGGGCAACCGCCGCGAAGAGATAACCGAAGCGGTGGAGATTGAGATTAAATATCGTGGGTATATTGAGCGTGAGCGAGAGGAGGCAGAAAGAATGCTGAGATTGGAAAACATACGCATACGCGGAAAGTTCAACTACAACGAGCTTGAATCTCTTTCTACCGAGGCACGCCAAAAACTCACAGCCATAAACCCCGAAACACTTGCACAGGCAAGCCGCATACCCGGCGTGTCGCCAAGCGACGTAAATGTATTACTCGTATTGATGAGAAAATAGATTGTTCCACGTGAAACATTAACTAAAACATAAAACCATGAACAAAGAATTACTCCTTTCAAATCTGAGAAATATTCCCGACTTTCCCATGCCCGGAATACAATTCAAAGATGTAACCTCTCTCTTCAAGAACCCTGCATGCATGCAAGAGCTCGACAAATCTCTATACGAGATGTACAAAGATTGCGGCATAACAAAAATCGTAGGAATAGAATCGCGCGGTTTTGTAATGGCATCGGCTCTTGCCGTTAAGCTGAACGCGGGGTTTGTACCCATTCGCAAGCCCGGGAAATTACCCGCCGAGACCATAAGCGAAAGCTACGGCAAGGAGTATGGCAGAGATACCATAGAAATTCACAAAGACGCAATAAACGAGAACGACGTTGTGCTCATTCACGACGACCTTCTTGCAACAGGCGGCACTATGCTTGCTGCATATAATCTTGTAAAAAAACTCAACCCCAAGAAGGTTATGATAAACTTCCTCATAGAACTCGATGGGTTGAAAGGACGCAGCATATTCCCCGCTGACGCACAGATTGACTGCCTTCTCACACTCGAAGGAAAATAATGAACAAGGAGGAGAAAGCCCTGAGGGAGGAGCATATAAAAAACATTGTAAGCAACCTACCCGATTCACCCGGCTGCTATCAATACCTCAACGATAGCGGAGAAATAATTTATGTGGGTAAAGCAAAAAACCTCAAACGCCGCGTCTCCTCATATTTCAACAAAGAACAGCAATCGCTGAAAACACGTCTGCTTGTTTCAAAGATTGCCGACATACGCTACATTGTAGTAAACAGCGAGGCCGATGCATTGCTTTTAGAGAACAACCTCATAAAGCGGCACAAGCCTCGCTACAACATTTTATTGAAAGACGATAAAACATATCCTTCAATCTGCATAAGCAACGACTATTTCCCAAAAATCTTCAAGACCCGAAGAGTTGAAAAAAAGAGCGGAAGATATTTTGGTCCCTACACAAATGCCGGTGCACTGCATGCTCTTCTCGAGTTGATAAGGGAGCTCTACCCTTTGCGCAGCTGCAATCTCAAAATAACCCCCGAGGCGGTAAAAAACGGGAAATTCAATTGCTGTTTGGAATACCAGATAAAAAAATGCTGCGCCCCTTGCATTGGCAAAATATCGCAGAGCGAATATACCGAATATATAAATGAAGTAACCGCCATACTGAAAGGTGACATACGCATCTTGCAGGAGAAACTGATTGCAGATATGCGGTCGAAAGCCGAAAAACTGGATTTTGAAGAGGCACAAAAAATAAAAGAGCGATACACGCTTATTGAGAACTTCCGCAACCGCAGCGAGGTGGTAAGCTCCACGCTCAACAATCTCGATGTGTTCACAATTGAAAGTGACGAGAAGAACGCATACATAAATTTCCTGCACATAACAAGCGGTTGTATAAACCAGGCGTTTACCATAGAATATCGCAAAAAGCTCGATGAAACCGATGAAGAGATATTAACAATGGGAATAATAGAACTGCGCGAAAGATTCAAAAGCACAGCAAAAGAGATTATTCTGCCATTTTATCTTGAACTTCCACTTGATGGAGTGAGCATCACACAGCCACAGAAAGGCGACAAAGCACGCCTCCTTGCACTATCAAAATTAAATGTAAAACAATACAAGGCAGACAGGCTTAAACAAGAAGAAAAGCTCAATCCCGAGCAAAAAAACACTCGCTTGATGAAAGAGATTCAGGAGGCTCTTCATCTCGAAAAACTCCCGATTATTATTGAAAGTTTTGATAATTCAAATATTCAAGGAAACGACGCTGTTGCCGCCTGCGTAGTATTCCGCAAGCTTAAACCCTCAAAAAAAGAGTACCGCAAATACAATATAAAAACAGTGGTGGGAGCCGACGATTATGCCTCTATGCGCGAGGTTGTAGAACGCCGTTACAGCCGAATATTAGATGAAGGAGGCGAACTTCCCAATCTCATAATAGCCGATGGCGGTAAGGGACAGATTGAAGCGATACGCAGCATAACGGAAGACAAATTGGGATTAAACATTCCAATAGCCGGGCTTGTAAAAGATGGCAGACACCGCACATCTGAACTGCTGATAAACAACAACTCGATAGGGCTGAAACAGAACACTGCCCTATTCCGTCTCATGACACAAATACAAGACGAGGTACACCGCTTTGCAATAACCTTCCACCGCAATAAACGCAGCAAACGCCAAACTGAATCTGAACTCGACAAGATAAAAGGCATAGGCGAGAAAAGCAAACACGCGCTACTGCAACACTTCAAAAGCGTAAAACGTATAAAAGACGCCACATTTGAAGAGATTGCATCTATTGTAGGCAACGCAAAAGCAGAAATATTGATTAAGGCACTCAAATAGAGATTTTTTTCCTAACTTTGCGAAAACAGAAAACACCTGCAAACAAGAGACACAATGAAAATACTTATACAAAGAGTAAAAAGCGCATCGGTAACCATCAATAACGAGCTTATATCACTGATAAACAAAGGGTTACTAATTTTTGTAGGCATCGGCGACGAGGACAATGACGAGGATATAGAGTGGCTCACAAAAAAGATTGCCAACATAAGACTTTTTGACGATGAAAACGGTGTGATGAACCTCTCGGTAACAGATATTGGAGGCGATATTCTCGCAGTGAGCCAGTTCACACTTATGGCATCAACTAAGAAAGGGAACCGACCTTCATATATAAAGGCTGCAAAACCCGAAATCTCTATACCACTTTATGAACAGTTCTGCAAAGAATTGGAAAGAAACGCAAACAAACCGATAAAAAGGGGTGTTTTTGGTGCAGATATGAAGGTTGAACTAATTAATGACGGACCTGTTACTATTTTTATAGACTCCAAAAACAGAGAATAAAATGACCATTAAAGAGGCACAGCAGCAAGTAGATGCTTGGATAAAGAAGTATGGAGTGCGCTATTTTAACGAACTCACCAACACTGCAATCCTTGCCGAGGAGGTGGGAGAGGTTGCGCGCATAATGGCACGCAAATATGGTGAACAATCATTCAAAGAAGGAGAGAAAGAGGAGCTTGCCGACGAACTCGCCGATGTTCTATGGGTGCTCATCTGCATAGCCAACCAAACAGGCACAGACCTTACTGCTGCTTTCCAAAAAAACCTCGATAAAAAGAGTAAAAGAGATAATAAAAGACATATTAATAACCCTAAACTATACAACGATGAGCGAAAATTGTAATTGCGGTTGTGGCGAGCATAAGCACTACCACGCCGAGGAGGAGAGCAAATATGATTTTGTATTAAAAGAGTATGCCCCTGCGATGAGCGACGAAGAGGTTGAAGGCAATGTTAAAAAACTCATAGAAGAGAAGGTTGAGCAGAACAATACCGAAGAGGTGAAAAAATTTCTTTTCAACTGCATAGACCTCACCACCCTCAAATGCACCGACAGCGAAGAGAGTGTGCTCAAGTTCACAGAGAAAGTAAATGAATTCGAAGAGAAATACCCCGAACTCGAAAACGTTGCCGCAATATGCGTATATCCCAATTTTGCAAAGATTGTAAGCCAATCCTTGGAGGTGGACAGCGTTGGTATCGCCTGCGTGTCGGGCGGATTCCCCTCCTCTCAAACCTTTCAAGAGGTTAAGGTTGCCGAAACAGCATTGGCAATAAACATGGGCGCAACAGAGATAGATATTGTACTGAGCGTGGGCAGATTCCTGAGTGGCGACTACGAGGGCGTATGCGACGAGATTCAAGAGCTGAAAAACGTATGCGGTGAAAAGCACCTCAAAGTAATATTGGAGACCGGTGCACTCAAGACAGCCGAAAATATTAAAAAAGCATCGATTCTATCGATGTATTCAGGTGCCGACTTTATAAAAACATCAACCGGAAAAGAGTCGCCGGCAGCAACCCCGGAGGCAGCTTATGCAATGTGTGCCACAATAAAGGAGTACTATCAAAAAACAGGTCGTAAAATTGGTTTTAAGCCCGCAGGAGGCATTAACACCGTCCACGACGCTCTTGTATATTATACAATAGTAAAAGAGCTCTTAGGCGAGGAATGGCTCACCAACGAACTGTTCCGCCTTGGCACCAGCCGTCTTGCCAACCTATGCCTTGGCGAAATTATCGGAAAAGAGGTTAAATTCTTCTAAAAGAATATATGCCCGACAAATAAAAAATGAGCCGAATGGCTCATTTTTTATTTGTCGCGTGATATCACATAGTCAAGATAAGCAATTAAAGCGTCGCGACAATCGGCAGGGATTGTGGGAGGCAATATAGAGAGAGCCTCGGCACGGAACCGCTCTATTCTATCAAGCGCATACTGCACACCACCCTCGCTCTTTGAGAGCTCAATTAACGATTCCACCTCCTTTTCATCGAGTTCTTTTTCATGAGCAAGCTTTTCATTTACAACTGCTGCAAGAGGGTGTGAAGAAGTGCGCAACACATACAATGCAGGCAAGGTTATTTTACCCTCACGAATATCGCTACCAGTGGGTTTCCCAATATCACTCTCATAATAATCAAATATATCATCTTTTATCTGAAAACAGATACCCAACAACTCGCCAAATTTGTAAAAAACTGATGAAATAGAAGGAGAAGCACCCGCTGAAAGAGCACCTATATAAGCGCACGAAGCAAAAAGAGATGCTGTCTTGCCTTTGATAATATCTATGTAATTATCCTCGCTATAAACACCTGTTTTTTGTGCCTCAAGCTGCATCATCTCGCCACTTGAAAGAGCACACCCCAATTGCGATAATTGCTCGATTATTTCAATGTTTTTTGTCTTTGCAGCGTTACTCAGAGCAAGCGAAAAGAGGTAATCGCCCGTGAGGATTGCGATGCGATTATTGTAAAGAGCATTCAAAGATGGACGGCTGCGACGCGTGGGGCTCTCATCAACAACATCATCGTGCAGAAGACTCGCTGTGTGCAATAATTCCAAAGATGCTGCAGCTGCAAACGAAACCCCGGACACGGCACCACAACTTTTAGCAGCAAGCAAAAGCAGCATGGGACGCATCATTTTACCCACAGAAGCCGATACATTACCCAATGCACTGTTGAGCAAGGGAACATCACTGCCAAACTGTGCATTGTAATACTCCTTGAAAGCAACAAAATCGTGCTTTATTGGCGCTTGTATCGTTGATAAAATATCCATCATACAAAATTATTGCAGTTTTTCGTTTGTTAAACATACAAAAGTAATAAAAAAGAATATGGATAGTGGCATAATTTTTGTATTTTTACATTCAATTTATTTTAATTAGAGAATGGATAAACTATTTCTGCTTGACGCATACGCACTTATATACCGTGCATATTATGCATTTATCAAGAACCCGAGAATCAACTCCAAAGGATTCAACACGTCTGCCATACTGGGGTTTGTAAACACACTTGAAGATGTTCTTAAAAAAGAAAATCCCACACACATAGGCATAGCATTCGATCCGCGAGGCAAGACATTCCGCCACGAGGCATACGAGCAATATAAAGCACAACGCGAAGAGACCCCGGAGGTTATACGCGAATCGGTACCTGTTATAAAGGATATTATAAAAGCATATAATATACCTGTTTTTGAGGTACCCGGATATGAGGCCGACGATGTAGTGGGAACACTCGCAAAACAAGCGGAAAAAAGGGGAATTATTACATATATGATGACCCCCGACAAAGACTATGGACAGCTCGTTTCGGACAAGGTGTTTATCTATCGCCCGAAGTATGGCGACAAAGAGTTTGAGGTAATGGGCGTGGAGAGGGTAAAAGAGAAATTCGGCATCGAGCGCACCGAACAGGTTATCGACCTCTTGGGTCTCATGGGCGATGCCAGTGACAATATCCCCGGCTGCCCCGGCGTGGGTGAAAAAACAGCACAAAAACTCATCGCCGAATTTGACAGCATAGAAAATCTTCTTGCCAACACCGACAAACTCAAAGGTGCACTTAAAACAAAAGTAGAAGAGAACAAAGAAAAAATTCTGTTCAGCAAATTCCTTGCAACAATAAAAACAGATGTTCCCATCGAACTCGATATGGAAGATTTGAAACGGGAGCCCGCAAACGAAAGCGAACTTACACGCTTGCTCGACTTTTACGAACTGCGCGCCTTGAAAGAGAGAGTGAAGAAAAACAACATTGCCCCCTCGCTCTTCGACGCACCGACTGAAGATGAACCGGCAGAGGAAAAAAGAAAAAACAAAAAAACCGACCCCCTTCAACCCTCTCTCTTTGATTTTTTCCCCGCCGAAGACACGGGCGATGAAAAAAAATCCAGCCATTTGAGCTTAAAAGACACCCCACACAGCTATAAACTAATTGATAAAGAGGATGATATACACAATTTTCTTTCTGCTATAAAAAATTGCAAAACTGTGTGCATAGACACAGAAACCACAAGCACCAACGCCTTAGAGGCCGAGCTTGTTGGAATTTCCCTTTCTGTGAAAGAAGGAGAGGCTGTTTATATCCCCATTGCAGCCGACCGGGCAGCCGCCACCACCCGACTGCAAATTTTGCGCCCGCTCATAGAAGACAAGGATATATGTAAAGTGGGGCAGAACATAAAATACGACCTCACCGTTCTTGCCAACTACGGGATTGAGATGCAAGGAAAATTATTCGACACAATGATTGCCCATTATGTGTTGCAGCCCGAGCTCTATCACGGCATGGACTATCTTGCCGAAATTTATCTCAACTACGAGACAATAAAAATCACCGAGCTCATAGGAGCAAAAGGGAAAAACCAGAAAAACATGCGCGACCTCTCCCCTGCCGATATATGCGACTACGCCTGTGAAGATGCCGACATTACCCTGCGACTAAAAAATATATTGGAGAAAGAGATTAAAGAGGAGGGTATCGAAGAGCTTTTCTACAAAATAGAGATGCCACTAATCCCCGTGCTCGCATACATGGAACGCAACGGAGCCCGCATAGATACCAAAGCGCTGAAAGAAACCTCTATCCTGCTTGGCAAACGCCTCGATGAGATAGAAAGCGAAATTTTCACTCTCGCAGGAGAAGCCTTCAATATTGCATCTCCCAAGCAGGTGGGCGATATACTCTTTGGTAAATTAAAGATTGTGGATAAACCCAAAAAGACAAAAACAGGGCAATTCGTCACATCGGAAGAGGTGCTTGCACAACTGCAGAACCGCCACCCTATCGTAAAAAATATTTTACAATACAGAGGACTTAAAAAACTATTGAGCACATATATCGACAGCCTGCCGGCTCTTGTGAACAGCCACACCGGAAAGATACACACATCATACAACCAAACAGTGACGGCAACAGGACGATTGAGCTCAAGCAACCCCAACCTGCAAAATATACCCATTCGCGACGAAGAAGGCAAAGAGGTGCGCAAAGCCTTTATTCCCGACAACGGCTGCCTCTTCCTCTCTGTCGATTATTCGCAGATAGAATTACGCATAATGGCACATCTGAGCGGCGACAGCAATATGATAGATGACTTTTGCAGCGGGCACGACATTCACGCTGCAACGGCTGCAAAAATATATAAAAAGCCCATTGAGGAGGTTACAAAAGATGAACGCCGCAAAGCAAAGGTTGCAAACTTCGGTATCATATACGGAATATCGGTGTTCGGGCTTGCCGAGCGCATGAACGTAAACCGATTCGAAGCAAAAACACTAATCGACAACTATTTTGAAACATACAAAGGAGTAGCCGATTATATTGAAAAATGCAAACAAGAAGCCAAGCTTAACGGATATGTCGAAACCATATTCAAGCGCAAACGCTACCTTCCTGATATTAACTCACACAACGCTGTGGTGCGCGGATATGCCGAGCGAAACGCCGTGAACGCCCCCATACAGGGAAGCGCGGCCGACATTATAAAGGTGGCAATGATAAACATCTATCGTCGCATGAAGGAGCAGCAGATGCGCTCCACAATGATACTGCAGGTGCACGACGAACTCAATTTCAACGTGGTGCCCGAGGAAAAAGAGGCACTGCAAGCACTTGTAGTAGAAGAGATGCAACAGGCATTCAAGATGAAAGTACCCCTTGTTGCCGACTACGGCTGGGGTGCAAACTGGTTGGAGGCACATTGATAAAATATCAAGAAGAAGGGATTGAAAAATTCCTTCTTTTTTGTAACCTTTCGGCAGGTACCTGTGTCTAACATACGGTACCAAAAAGAAAATTCCAATCACATAAAAACCGAAAAAGCAATGAAACGAATAGCAAAAACAATTCTTCTTGCGGCAATGATAGCCATATTGCCCACCCTCTCACAAGCACAAACCAACTTCTCTCAATGGACAAAACTTGCCGAAGAGGGGTATATAACCAAAGAAATGGCAGCAACAGCAATTGAAAAAGAGGAACTTGAAAAATCGGAAAACAGCAGACGGGCGTTGGAGTTGAATTCCGAAGAACAGAAGCGGCGTTTTGAACTTGAAAAATACGAAACATTCTACCAAGGAATGACCGCCATCGTAGGTTGCATAACAATAATGGGCGGCATTGTATTGGTTGTAATGCTTGCCTTCCGCAACCAACGTCGCAAGGACGAACAGGAAAAAGAGATGCTTGACAAACTTATAGAGAAAGGTGTTTTCACACAAGGAGAACCTGTAAGTCTTGAATTTTTCAATGCACAAAAGAGCATTACCACAGCCAAGAATTATATTACCGATGCAACGATGATAGGCGTGGGCATGGCATTTGTTTTTTCAAACACCAATTGGACAGATATAATATCCCTTGCTGCAAACATACTATTATGGGTGGGTGTTTTGCGCCTCACTGTGCGCACAGCCATAGCCCTTGCAAAATTTATGAAGGAGAAAAAAGTTAATAATAAGGTTAAAAACAGTTCCGCAGAAACAGCCATCACGCCTACCGGCAACCAAGAAACCGCAGAAGGTGTAAAATATTAAAAACCTGCACAATGAAACAATCGGAAGACATTCTGTGGGTAACAAGGGTGCTTCTATGGAACGACGAACGCGCATTTTCACGTTTAATGGAGAAATATCTACCCCAAGTGCGTAGATATTTCCTCGTGCAGACGATGGGAAACCAAGCCACGAGCGACGACCTCACTCAAGAGACCTTTATAAAGGCGTGGCAAGGGATTGGAGGATTCCGCGGGCTATCCTCGTTCAGTACCTGGCTCTACCGCATAGCATATAACACTTTTATAAATTATACACGCGGCAAAGGGAATCCCACTACACCAATAGATGAAGAACACACAGCATATGAAATACCCGATGAAGGGCCACCACTCTATGAACAGGAAAAAGCTCTGCAAAAGGCCGTTTACAGCCTCAATGAAAAGGAACGACACTGCATAACACTGTTCTACTTTGAGGAGATGAGCATAAAAGAGATACAAAAGATAACAGGCTACCCCGCAGGCAGCATAAAGGCATATCTGTCACGCGGGCGTGATAGGCTCGAAAAAATATTGAAAAGCGATGAAAACAAGAGATAAAATACTTTCCAATGCGCTAAAACAGACCTTTCCACCACAAACAGAGAGGGAAAAACGCTTGCTGATGCAAATAGAGAGCCGGTTGCCGGCACGTAAAAACAGGCTTATGACAATACCGCTTATGCTTAATATTGCGGCAATCATAGGGTGCGTGGCACTGTTTTTTACAATCAATTGGAACGAAACAACCGATTCTGTTATCAAAATTGTGGCAGAATACCTCAAAAATGGTATTTCATTCAGCGATATACCCCAAAGTATTCTGTTGCCACCGATGCTCGTCATAACAATAATATGGTTGTTATACAACACCATTGGAGAGTATCTCAACAATCGTAATATGGATATTTTGGAACAAGCCTTGAAGCAGAGACCATAAAGAAGGGTTGTTCTATTTTTTTACTTATAAGATTTTACCTATTTTTGCAGTGCCCTTTAGGAGCGTTGCAAAAATTTTATATGTAAATGAAACAGCCATACGACCTTGAACAGATAAATACAATGTCCTGGATGCGCTTTCCGTTAATTATCGGAGTCGTATTGGCACATTGCAACCTATATGCACTTGTAGAGGCTTGGGATGGAACAACGCCCGAATGGCCCGAATGGCTTATTTTTATATTCAAATACACATACTGGATAATATTTCCGCCACGCGTTCCCACACTGTTCATCATATCGGGCTACTTCTTTTTCAGGTCGCAACAAAAAAGGGATGTTCACTTTTTTACCGACAAATTCAAACGCAGGCTTCACTCCCTCCTCATTCCTTACATTGTATGGAATGCCATTGCAATTACAACGATGTTTATAAGATATGATATAATAGAGGGACTTGACTACTCTGCTACAGACTATCTGAGTGGGTTCTGGAGTTCAAGTATCAACAACAATGGATTGCCTGCCAATAATCCATTATGGTTTATGCGTAATCTTATGGCAGTAAGCCTGTTGAGCCCCATAATATATTACTTGATAAAAAATAAATACGGTTTCGTGACAGTTGCTACAATCACAATCTGCTACATATTCAATATTCACATTCCGATATACAGAACTTGTATTGAAACAATTCTGTTTTTCACCGTAGGTGCCTACATTGCCATACACAATATAAGAATAACAACCATTCCAAGAGTAATAGGCCTATCAGCACTATTGCTGTATGTACCGGTGCAGCTGATGATGATTGGTATTAACTCCAACAATCATTTTATATACTGTTTCAACCTTATTACAGGTTTTATAAAGATTACAGCAATATTCTATCTGATATCGTATCTATTCAGAAAAAATATATTAAAACCGGTTCCACTATTGAGTAATATGTCGTTCACACTGTATGCACTTCACGGCATAATCATAGGACCTATAATTATGGTTCTTTACAGATTATCGGGAAATACGGACAACCCATTGGCTCTGTTGGGTATATATATTGCCACACCGTTGATTATTTTAGTCTGTACTTATGTGTTCTATAAAACCATTACAAGATATACCCCAATGATAGCCAAAATAGTTACCGGCAACAGGAGGTAATTTGATAGAAACGAATTTATTCACTATCTTCGCAACGAAAAACATAGAATAATATAAAAATATAGATATTTATGGCTTTGAAAGCAGGAATTGTGGGCTTGCCCAATGTAGGAAAATCAACACTCTTTAACTGCCTCTCAAGTGCAAAGGCACAGGCAGCAAACTTCCCCTTCTGCACCATCGACGCACAGATGGGACAGATTACAGTACCCGACGAGCGACTGAACAAACTCGCCGAACTTGTACACCCCGGGCGCATAGTTCCCGCAACTTGTGATATTGTGGATATTGCAGGTCTTGTGAAAGGCGCCAGCAAGGGCGAGGGATTGGGTAACCAATTTCTTGGAAATATTCGAGAGACAGATGCCATTATACACGTTCTCCGCTGCTTCGACAACGATAATATTGTGCATGTCGATGGCTCGGTAGATCCCGTGCGCGACAAGGAGATTATTGACATTGAACTGCAACTGAAAGACCTCGAAACCATAGAGAACCGCATAAAACGTGTGGAAAAACAGGCACGCGTGGGTGGCGACAAACAGGCAAAGCTCGAATATGATGTACTCACGCAGTACAAAGATGCGTTAGAGGCAGGAAAATCGGCGCGTACAGTGGTTTTTGAGACCGAGGATGAGCAGAACATTGCAAAGAACCTTTTCCTCCTCACAACAAAGCCTGTGCTCTATGTGTGCAACGTAGATGACACATCGGCTGCCAACGGAAACAAATATGTGGAGGCAGTGCGCGAGGCAATAAAAGAGGAGAATGCCGAACTTATAATAATATCGGCACAGACAGAGGCCGATATTGCCGAGCTCGAAAGCTACGAGGAGAAACAGATGTTCTTGGAGGATATGGGACTCACAGAATCGGGCTGCGACCGCCTTATAAAAGCGATATATAACCTGCTGAATCTGCAAACATTCATCACGGCAGGCGAGATGGAGGTGAAGGCGTGGACCTTCCGCAAAGGGTGGAAGGCACCGCAATGCGCAGGCGTCATTCACACCGACTTTGAGAAAGGCTTTATCCGTGCACAGGTTATAAAATACGAGGATTATATACAATATGGTTCCGAGGCTGCCGTGCGCGAGGCAGGCAAAATGGGAGTAGAAGGCAAAGAATATATTGTTCAAGATGGTGATATAATGCACTTCCTCTTCAATGTATAATTAAACAAATAATATGAATACACTACCCTGCCACATAATTTGGGACCCTGCCACAGCACCGTTTTCAATAGGAAATTTTGAAATACGTTACTACTCGCTCTGTTGGGTAATAGGACTCGGGCTGGGATATTACATTATGCAACAACTCTATAAGAGGCAAAAAGTTAGTGAACAACTTTTTGAGCCCCTCTTCATGTATTGTTTCATTGGAATACTCTTGGGTGCACGATTGGGACATTGTCTCTTTTATGAACCCGAATATTATTTGAGCCACATTTGGGAGATGCTGTTGCCAATAAAAACAACAGCCGACGGCTGGCGCTTCATTGGTTATCAAGGGCTTGCAAGCCATGGAGGAACATTGGGACTAATGCTTGCTCTCTATTGTTACAGCCGCAAAACAAAACTCTCGTTTATGTGGATACTCGACAATATAGCAATAACCACTCCCATCGTGGCAACATTCATACGCATTGGAAATTTTATGAATTCCGAGATTTTAGGACGTGCCACAGAGAGCCCGTTAGGAATTATATTTGCACAGGTTGATAATGTTCCACGCCACCCTGCTCAGCTTTATGAGGCTATTGCCTACCTGCTTATATTCATTGGTGGGTGGCTGCTTTATAAGAAATTCCCCAAGCGTGTGGGCACAGGCTTTTATTTTGGCTATTGCCTTGCCACAATATTCACATTCCGTTTCTTTGTGGAGTTTATAAAAGAGGTTCAGGTGGATTTTGAACAGGGAATGACACTGGATATGGGACAATGGCTCAGTATTCCGTTTATGATTATAGGAATTTATTATATAATTAAATCCACTAAAAAAGCAGCGTAGGCTGCTTTTTTAGTTTCACTATAAGTTTCCTATTCGCAAACAGTTTTTGTAGCCTCCAAGCGCTCTTTCTCGCTCAATGAGGCAAGCCTCTTAACCTCTTCAACCGACAAGTGCAGAGCCTCGGCTATGCGCGTGCCATACTCCTCATCGGCAAGGTAACAATGGGCAGCGTGGCGATACTTTATATTATCACTCACAGGCATTATATCTATAACAGTATTGTTTATTAGCAACTTACGCTTATCCTCGGTCATCAGGCGATATAGATCACCGGCTTGATAAAAACAATTATCCTCGCGCTCCTCATAAGGGTTGTAACGCATTGATTCACCATTTGTTGGCGAATATGCATTGGGTGTATCTTTCACCTGCCACTCCCCTATGCTGTTAGGCGAATACCCTTTTGTGGCACCACTGTTTTCATCTACACGCATGAGACCATCGCGGTGATAGCTGTGGAATGGACAACGTGGGCGGTTTACAGGTATCTGGTCGTGATTCACCCCCAAGCGGTAACGCTGCGCGTCACCATAGGAAAAAAGCCTTCCCTGCAACATCTTATCGGGCGAGAGACCTATTCCCGGCACAATATGGGCAGGATTAAATGCAGCCTGCTCTATCTGTGCAAAGTAATTTTCGGGATTTTTGTTAAGTTCCAAAACACCAACCTCAATCAACGGAAACTGCTTGTGGCTCCACACTTTGGTAAGGTCAAAAGGATTCTCCTTGTAGCTGCGCGCCTGCTCCTCGGTCATTATCTGCAAACAGAGTTTCCAACGAGGATATTCTCCACACTCAATAGCCTCAAAGAGGTCGCGTCCATGGCTCTCGCGGTCTTTTGCTATAATATCGGCAGCCTCATCGTTGCTAAGGTTCTTTATACCCTGCTGGGTTATAAAATGGAATTTAACCCATACCCTCACTCCATCTTTGTTTATAAGGCTGAATGTGTGTGAACCAAAGCCATGCATGTGGCGATAGGACGCAGGAATACCACGGTCGGACATTACTATTGTCACCTGATGCAGAGCCTCGGGAAGCATAGTCCAGAAATCCCAATTACTCTGCGGAGAGCGCAGGTTTGTGCGTGGGTCGCGCTTAATGGCATGATTAAGGTCGGGGAACTGCAAAGGGTCGCGCAAGAAAAACACAGGAGTATTATTGCCCACAAGGTCCCAATTACCCTCCTCGGTGTAGAAACGTACGGCAAAACCGCGAATGTCGCGCTCTGCATCGGCAGCACCACGCTCGCCAGCAACAGTGGAAAAACGCACAAGCACATCGGTCTTTTTACCCACAGAGGAAAAGAGTGAAGCACAAGTGTAGCGGGTTACATCATTTGTAACCGTGAAACAGCCGAAAGCCCCACTACCCTTTGCATGCATACGCCTTTCGGGGATAACCTCACGGTCAAAATGCGCAAGTTTTTCAATGAGCCAATTATCTTCGAGCAAAAGAGGACCTCGCCGCCCTGCCGACAAGGAATTGGTATTATCGGTAACAGGTGCACCTGCTTCGTTTGTAAGAAATTTTTTATCCATAATGAAACAATTATATAATATCTTAACAAACTCAACATACGAGGCACCGTTTTGTTTTTATTGCATAACAAAAAATATCCCCGTTTTTTTGAACGGAGATATTTTAACAAACAATGTAACTTATTATTTCACAATCTTTTGTATTTCACTAAGCTTATTCAAAGCCTCCAATGGAGTGAGATTATTTACATCAATGCCTAAAATCTCATCACGCACCTGCGATAACACCGGGTCGTCGAGCTGGAAGAAACTAAGCTGCATACCCTCGCGACTATCGGTAATCTCGGCTGTGGGAGCACTTTTTAATTCTCCCCGGCTGTTGTTTGCTTCCAATTTACTCAATATCTGTTCCGAGCGTTTTACAATACTCTTGGGCATACCTGCCAGCTTTGCAACGTGAATACCGAAAGAGTGCTCGCTACCACCAGGCATCAGCTTGCGAAGGAATATTACACGACCATCTATCTCCTTTACCGACACATTAAAGTTTTTTACACGCGAAAAACCCTTTTCCATCTCATTAAGTTCATGATAATGAGTGGCAAAGAGAGTGCGTGCCCTGCCCTTCTGCGATTCGTGTATATGCTCCACTATTGCCCAGGCAATAGACATGCCGTCGTATGTGGAGGTTCCACGCCCAAGCTCATCAAAAAGCACAAGACTGCGCCCCGAAAGATTATTGAGAATATTTGCAGCCTCGGTCATCTCCACCATAAATGTAGATTCACCGGCAGAAATATTGTCGCTTGCACCCACGCGTGTGAAAATCTTATCAACAAGACCTATATGTGCACTGTCGGCAGGCACAAAACAACCTATCTGCGCAAGCAGGGTAATAAGAGCAGTCTGTCGCAAAAGAGCCGATTTTCCCGCCATATTGGGACCTGTAACAATTATTATCTGCTGCTTTGATGTATCGAGATATAGGTCATTGGGAATATAATTTTCACCCACCTGCATCTGCCTTTCAATAACAGGGTGGCGACCCTGCCTGATTTCAAGCACATCGTCCTCTGAAATTACAGGGCGCACATACTTGTAGGCACGCGATACATTGGCAAAGGATAGCAAGGTATCGAGATTGGCAAGCAGGGTAGCATCTAACTGTATCGATGGTATATATGATGCAAGCTCTGTTATAAGTTCGTTATATATGCGCGACTCAAGCGAAAGAATTTTTTCCTCGGCACCCAAAATTTTCTCTTCATACTCCTTCAACTCCTGTGTTATATAACGCTCGGCATTTACAAGTGTCTGCTTGCGAATCCATTCGGCAGGAACATTTTCTTTATATGTGTTGCGCACCTCAATGTAATATCCAAAAACATTGTTAAATGATATTTTAAGGCTGGGAATACCGGTGCGCTCACTCTCGCGCTGTTGCAACTGCATCAAATAATCCTTGCCATTATAAGCAATGGCACGCAACTCGTCAAGTTCCTCGTTCACTCCGTCGGCAACAACACCGCCTTTATTGAGCAAGAGAGGCGGTTCGGGAACAATCTCGCGGGCTATGCGGTCGCGAATATCAGCACAACAATCGAGCTGTGCACCTATCTGCTTTATTATTGCGTTTGACGACTTTTCACATGCCGATTTTATAGGTTCTATCGCTTGCAAAGCAAGCTTCAGCTGCACAAGCTCGCGTGGCGATACACGGGCTGCTGCAACTTTCGATATTATACGTTCCAAATCTCCTATCTGGTGCAACTGCTCCTCTACAATATCGCGGAAAGAGGGCTCACGGAAATAATATTCCACTACATCTAAGCGATCTTCTATAGGTTTCTTATCCTTTAACGGAAAAACAAGCCATCGTTTCAAAAGACGGGCACCCATAGCTGTGATAGTTTTATCTATGACAGACAGGAGTGACGAACCGCCATCGTGCATTGTACCCAAAAGCTCAAGACTGCGTATCGTGAACTTGTCGAGACGCACATATCGTTCCTCCTCTATGCGTGAAATATTGCGAATATGTGATATCTGGGTGTGCAGTGTAACAGCAAGATAATGCAAAATTGCACCTGCTGCCACTATAGCACTGCGCATATGACTCACACCATAGCCTTTGAGATTTTTTGTCTCAAAATGCTTTGTCAGTTTTTCTGTTGCAAACTCATCGGTAAAAACCCAATCATCGAGCTCAAAAATAAGATATTTATTGCCGAAACACTCCTCGAAACGTCTCTTTTGCCCACGCTCGAAAAGCACCTCCTTCGGGCGGAAATTTATAAGCAGCTTTTCTATATAATCAAAAGTACCCTCGGCAATCAAAAATTCACCTGTGGATATATCAAGAAAAGAAACGCCACACATGGGCTTGCCAAAATGAACCGCTGCAAGAAAATTATTTTCCTTGTAATTCAATACATTATCGTTAATGGAAACACCCGGGGTAACTAACTCTGTTATACCGCGTTTTACCAGTTTTTTTGTCATTTTGGGGTCCTCGAGCTGGTCGCAGATAGCAACACGCTTGCCGGCACGAATGAGCTTGGGAAGATATGTGTCGAGTGCATGAAACGGAAAACCAGCCATCTCAATAGCCTGTGCAGCAGCACTCTTGCCATTGGAACGCCTAGTGAGTGTTATTCCCAATATTTCAGATGCAGTAACAGCATCGGCACAATAAGTCTCATAAAAATCACCGCAACGGAAAAGTAAAATAGCATCGGGGTGCTTTGCTTTAAGCTCCATAAACTGGCGCATCATAGGAGTTGCGGCTGTCTCTTTTTCGGTCATCTCTGTTCTTGTATTATTAAAACGCGAAGATAACTTTTTTCACTGAAAAAGCGGCAATAAAAAACAAAAATAGAGAATAAAAAACAAATTACCCCTGTAAATATTCAAATACTGCTTTTTTTATATATTTTTGCAGTTTATTACATCTACTATGTAGATGATAATACTTTTTATACATTGATACTTGAAAAAGAAAAATAAATAAAACATATAAGAAATGGGATACAATTTTAATGAGATTGAACAGAAGTGGCAGAAACGATGGAAAGAGAATAAAACCTATCGTGTAGTAGAGAACAATGAAAAAGAAAAATTCTATGTACTGAATATGTTCCCTTATCCTTCGGGAGCAGGACTTCATGTAGGACACCCACTCGGATATATAGCATCTGATATTTACGCACGTTTCAAGCGTTTGCAAGGATACAATGTATTAAACCCTATGGGTTACGATGCATACGGCCTCCCCGCAGAGCAATATGCCATACAAACCGGACAGCACCCTGCAATAACAACAGAGCAGAATATTAATCGCTATCGTCAGCAGCTCGATAAAATAGGATTCTGTTTCGACTGGGACCGCGAAATAAGAACTTGCGACCCTGAATATTACCATTGGACACAATGGGCATTCATAAAGATGTTCAACCACTACTATGACAACAACACAAAGAGCAGCCGCCCCATAAGCGAGCTTGTGGAAAAACTGAGCAAAGAGGGTAGTGCAAACATCGATGCTGCATGCACAAGAGAGGTAAATATTTCGGCTGCGGAGTGGAACGCTATGAACGAGAATGAGCAGCAAGAGCTTTTGATGAACTGGCGCATCGCTTTCCTCAACGAAACAATGGTAAACTGGTGCCCGCAGCTTGGTACCGTGCTTGCCAATGATGAGGTTGTCGATGGTGTTTCGGAACGCGGTGGTTTCCCCGTTGTTCAAAAAAAGATGAAACAGTGGTGTTTGCGCGTTTCGGCATATGCTCAACGCCTGCTCGACGGGCTCGACAAAATAGAGTGGACCGACTCACTAAAAGAGACACAGCGAAACTGGATAGGTCGCAGCGAAGGAACCGAGATGCAGTTCCGCATAAAAGACAGCAATATTGAATTTACAATATTCACAACCCGTGCCGACACTGTGTTTGGAGTAACTTTCATGGTGCTTGCACCCGAAAGCGAGCTTGTGGCACAGCTCACAACAGCAGAACAAAAAGAGGCTGTTGAAGCGTACCTCGACCGCACAAAGAAACGTACCGAGCGCGAACGTATGATTGACCGCAATGTAACAGGTGTGTTCACAGGTTCATATGCCATTAACCCCCTCACCGGCGAGAATATTCCCGTGTGGGTGAGCGATTATGTACTCGCAGGCTACGGAACAGGAGCTATCATGGCTGTACCGGCACATGATAGTCGCGACTATGCATTTGCAAAACACTTCGGCATTGAAATACGCCCGCTCATAGAGGGTTGCGACGTGAGCGAGGAGAGCTTTGATGCAAAAGAGGGTATAATGACCAACTCACCCACAGCAGCATTTGCCAACTGCAAACTCAACCTCAACGGACTCACAGTTAAAGAGGCTATCGCTGCCACCAAAAAATATGTTACAGACAACAAATTAGGACGAGTAAAAGTAAACTACCGCCTGCGCGATGCCATCTTCAGCCGCCAGCGTTATTGGGGCGAGCCATTCCCCATTTACTACAAAAACGGAATACCCACACCCATACCCGAGGAGTGCCTGCCGCTTGAACTCCCCGAAGTTGAGAAATTCCTCCCAACAGAGAGCGGAGAACCCCCATTGGGACACGCTAAAATATGGGCTTGGGATACTGTAAACAACTGTGTAACAAACAAAGAGAATATCAACAACGAAACAATATTCCCGTTAGAACTCAACACAATGCCCGGCTTTGCAGGTTCAAGTGCATACTATTTGCGTTATATGGACCCCCGCAACAACAAGGCACTTGTATCAAAAGAGGCCGATAACTACTGGCAGAATGTTGATTTATACGTTGGCGGTACCGAGCATGCAACAGGCCATCTTATATACTCACGTTTCTGGAATATGTTCCTTTTCGACCTTGGTGTGAGCGTGAAGGAAGAACCCTTCCAAAAACTTGTAAACCAAGGTATGATTCAAGGTCGCAGCAATTTTGTATATCGCATAAAGGATACAAACACTTTTGTATCGCTCAACCTTGCAAAAGATTATGACGTCACACCACTGCATGTAGATGTAAACATTGTATCGAATGATATTCTTGATATCGATGCTTTCCGTGCTTGGCGCCCCGAATATGCCGATGCCGAATTTATCCTCGAAAACGATAAATACATCTGCGGTTGGGCAGTGGAGAAAATGAGTAAATCAATGTTCAATGTTGTGAACCCCGATACTATTGTAGAGAGATATGGTGCCGACACATTGCGTCTCTATGAGATGTTCTTGGGACCTGTTGAACAGTCTAAACCATGGGACACAAACGGAATTGATGGTTGCCACCGCTTCCTCAAAAAATTCTGGGGAATGTTCTTCGACAAGAACGATAACTATATTGTTACAAATGAACCCGCAACAAAAGAAGAACTTAAATCACTCCATAAGCTCATAAAAAAGACAACAGAAGATATTCCAGTATTCTCATACAACACAACAGTGAGTGCATTTATGATATGTATTAATGAGTTGAGCTCGCTCAAGTGCAACAAAAAAGAGATATTGGAAAAAATAATAATTCTGCTTGCACCTTTTGCACCGCACATAAGTGAAGAGTTGTGGGAGGTAACAGGGCACACAACAACAGTGTGCGATGCAGAGTGGCCCGCATTTAACGAAGAATTCCTTAAAGAGGATACCATAAAATACACTATCTCTTTCAATGGAAAGGCACGTTTCACACTCGAGTTTGCAGCCGACGCCACAAACGCCGAGATTGAAGCGACTGTTCTTGCCGACAGCAACAGCAAACGTTATATCGAGGATAAACCCATTAAAAAAGTAATCATTGTGCCCAAGAAAATTGTTAATGTTGTAATATAATAAAACCAACAAACAACAATTTAACAATATTACTAACAATTTATAAAAGAACAATATGGCAAAGTTTTTATTTCCAAGACCATCTGCAATGTCCGAGGTTAAAAGCTATACAATGATTACACTCGGCCTTGCACTGTATGCATTTGTATGGAACTTCTTTATGAGCCCATATGAATTCCTTATAGGTGGAGTAACAGGTATAGGTGCCATTGTACAATATTCTACAAACGGATTTATTCCTATGCAATATGTCTATTTTGCACTCAACCTCATACTTCTATTGATTGCAATCAAGGAACTTGGCTGGAGATTCTGTATAAAAACAGCATACGCCATTTTTGCAATGACAATATTGCTAAGTATCACACAAGAGCTGTTGAAAGACTATAATGCATTGAGCATCTTAGGCCCCGACAAGCAGCTCGAAGCATGCCTTGTAGGATCAATATTTATAGGTATTGCAATAGCAATATGCTTCCTGAATAACGGAAGCACCGGCGGTGTTGATATTATAGCAGCCATTGTAAATAAATATAAAGATGTTAGTTTTGGCAGGGCAATGCTCTACATCGATGGATTTATAATAACCAGCAGTTTCTTTATTATTCCATCGGAAGATGTAAAGATTAGCCTTCAGAGAATGTTCTACGGATACATTACCTTGGTAATTGTAAACGTAGCACTCGATTATATGGTGAACAGCAGCCGCCA
>CAYRFX010000037.1:0-22037 GCA_964423665.1 uncultured Bacteroidaceae bacterium
CTCTGCTGCCATAGGCAGTATGAGCACTCTGTCTGCTAATGGTTTAATGTTCATAGTTAATTGTATTTTATTTGTTAATTATTCTTTTTTGCCATGCCGCAAGGCACATTGATTATACAACAAAAAGCGAGCCAAAAAAGTTCTGGCGCAAAAAACGCGACAAAAATACACACAAACGAGCGATAAATATCAAATTTGTTTGAATATTTTTTACAGCGAACGCAGTGTATATTAGCAATTTACTGCAAAGATAGCAAACATTTTCTTCTGCGACACACAAAACGCGACATTTTGGCAGAAAAATGACAGCTCTTGCAAAATAGAATGAGGATTTTAACATAAAAAGATATTTAATGTTTATTTTTGCACAATATTAACAAGCAACATTACAAAAACAAGATGATAAAGTATATAAAACAATTTGCTGCCAAGATTGTAGCACTCGACAACGACAAGAATATCGACAGTAACCGTAACCTGTGGGCAATAGTAAAGCTCTGCACAAGTTTCGGCAGCCTGCAACAGGCATCAGCCGCGCTCACTTACCACACCCTCTTTGCCATAGTGCCGGTGATGGCGCTCATGGTGGCAGTTGCCAATATCTTGGGATACGGAGAGATTTTCAAAGAGCAGGTACAGGTATTTTTCCACGGGCAGGATATGATTTCGGAAAAGTTGCTCGGGT
The DNA here is from genome assembly GCA_964423665.1 of uncultured Bacteroidaceae bacterium. Taxonomy (GTDB): domain Bacteria; phylum Bacteroidota; class Bacteroidia; order Bacteroidales; family Bacteroidaceae; genus HGM04593. Next base: position 686 of record CAYRFX010000037.1, read on the forward strand.
TTGCCGACAGTTATTTGAACAACACGCAGGTTAGCTTTTGGCTTGGTGCCGGTATCGGTCTTATATTGTTGCTCTACTCTGTATTTTCTATTTTCAAGACCATTGACGCCACATTCAACACCCTGTGGAACCTCCCCGGGCGCGACTTCAAAAAGTTGCTCGGTATTTTTGCCATAGTGCTGCTCATTCCTTTTGTTGCCATAATACTGCTTGCAATATGGTGGACAATGTCGTCCTATCTCAAAGGCAGCATAATACATGAGCTGAATGCCTTTATTTTCTCGGTTTCGGCATACATTGTTTGCCTGTTTACGGCATACAAGCTTATACCGCAGGCAAAGGTGGAGGTTAAATATGCAGCTATTGCCGCAATGGTCTGCGGAATGGTGTTTGCGCTCATGCAATACTCCAGCTACACCATTATATCAATGTTCAACAACTACCGCAACATATACGGCGACCTTGCAAGCCTCATCATATTCCTTCTGCTCATATACTTTTCGTGGACCATCTGCATGGCAGGCAGCCGCTGGAACTATCTTTTGCAGAGAGCCGACAAATTGGTGAGGGAGCATAAGTTTGCAGGAATAAGCAACAATTACCGCAAATTTCTTTGCCTCATGACACTCGACAAAGCCGAACAGCTGTGCTCGCTCACCGGCAAGGAGATTTTCGATATCGACTACATTTCGGGCGTGCTTAACAGCGCCTACGACATTCCGCCACATATTTCGGAAGTTTTTATAAAATCCATGATAAACCGCGGTATCTTCATACCTGTGGATAACAAAAAGAACTACTCCATCGCACCCGCATACCGCCATAAAAAGATTATTGAGCTTGTAAACAGTTTCGACAAGGCAGGCATGAACAAGGAGGCAATAGAAGAGGCGCAGAACGCACATGTGCACAAAAACGCACGTCTATTGTGGCAATTCATAAATGACGAACATTCCATGAATGCCGATGCATGGGATATCCCGCTCGAGAACTTCTTCAACGCAGAAATCGATACCGATAATACAGAAGAGATTATGCCATATGAAGAGAGCCTTTTGGACAAGATAACCAATATTTTCAAATAACACGGCAAGAGGCGCAATTCTTAAAAAAATTGCGCCTCTTGCTTGCGAGATAAGAATGTTTGTATTACTTTCGCGCAGATTTCAATAACGGGGTGCCTTAATATTACGGGCTGAGATCATACCCAATAACCTGATCCGGGTAATGCCGGCGTAGGGAGAGCCGAATGGCGTGCACACATTCGGCAACACAGGAAAATCCCCATTTTCTGTTTAACCACGGAGCTTGGAGGATTCTTTTTTTACCCCCTGCTCCACTTAAAATTTGGAATTGCAATGAAAAAGAGAACATTGCTTTGCTGCATCATGTGTGCGGCATGCGCGCTCTATGCACAAGAGGAGAGCACGCAAAAAGACAGCTTGCAGAGACAAGAACTGCGAGAAGTGGAAATTCTATCGGTACGCGCCACAGAGACCACTCCGGTAGCCTACACAAACATAGGCAGAGAGGAGCTGAAGAAGAACAACACAGGAGTGGATTTTCCCTATCTTGTGAGCAGAACACCAAGCGCAATAACCACCAGCGACGCGGGAGCAGGCATAGGTTACACTACACTGAGGGTGCGCGGCACAGACGGCACACGCATAAATGTAACAGCCAACGGAATACCCGTGAACGACGCAGAGAGCCACAACGTATTCTGGGTGAACATGCCCGACCTTGCATCATCGGTAAAAGATGTGCAGATTCAGCGCGGGGTGGGAACATCTACCAATGGCGCGGGAGCATTCGGTGCAAGCATCAACATGCAGATAAGCGAATCGGGCAGCACGCCCTATGCCGAATTTAACGGCTCAGCAGGCTCGTTCAACACCCACAAAAGCACCTTGAAGGTAGGCAGCGGGCTCATTGCCGACCATTGGGCAATAGACCTGCGCCTGTCGGACATTGGCACCGATGGTTACATTGACCGCGCAGAGACAAAATTGCAATCATATTATCTGCAAGGGTCATACTACACAAATAACACCGCCATAAAACTTATTACATTTGCAGGTGAGGAGCAAACCTATCACGCGTGGAACTACGCATCTAAGGAGGAGATGGCACTCTATGGCAGGCGATACAACAGTTGCGGTTATATGTTTACCGATGAAAAGGGCGTTGCACACTACTACGACGACCAGACAGACAATTATGTTCAAAAGAATTACCAACTGCTCATAGACCATCGCTTCAGCAACAAATGGAGTGCCGACATCGGGCTGCACTACACAAAGGGCGACGGATATTACCAGGAGTACAAAGGCAACCGCACACTAAAGGAGTATGCACTCGCGCCCTATGAGCTGAATGGCGAGAGTGTTAAAAAGAGCGACCTTGTGCGCAAAAAGGCTATGGACAACCATTTTGGTGGCGGAGTCTTTGCCGTTAAATACACAGGCAACCGCATAAACGCATCGCTTGGCGGTGCACTCAACCGCTACGTTGGCGACCACTACGGGCAGGTACTATGGGTAAAGAACTACATTGGCAACATTGCACCCAACCACGAATATTACCGCAATCAAGGGCGCAAGAGCGATGGCAACATATACATAAAAGGAGATTTCCGCATCACCGAGAACCTGAATGCCTATGCCGATGTGCAGTACCGCCACATTGCATACGACATAACAGGGTGCAACGATAAGTGGAACGATGCCACCGACGCCCTGCAACAGCTTGCGATAGACGAGACTTTTAATTTCCTCAACCCCAAGGCGGGGCTTTCGTGGCAAATAAACGAGAGAAACAGGCTGTTCGGCTCGGTGAGCGTGGCACACAAGGAGCCCACACGCAACAACTACACCGACGGCAAGCTTAACGAGCACCCCAAAGCCGAACGCCTCACCGATTATGAGATAGGATACAGCTACAACGGAGATATTTTTCACGCCGGCATAAATCTCTATTACATGGACTACAAAGACCAGCTTGTGCTCACAGGCGAGCTCAACGAGATAGGTGAGCCCCTGGCAGCCAATGTGCCACGCAGCTACCGCGCCGGAATAGAGCTTATGGCAGGAGTGAAACTCCCCTGCGGTTTCTCATGGGAAGCAAATGCCACATTCAGCCGCAACAGAGTGAAAGACTTCACCGAGACACTCTATGAAGATGAGTGGGTGGGTGGAGAGCGTTGGGTGATAAACCACGGCGACACCCCCATAGCCTTCTCGCCCGATGTTACCATAAACAACACCATAGGTTACGAGTACAAGGGCTTTGAAGCATCGTTGCACTCGCAATATGTGAGCAAGCAGTATATGAGCAACTCCAAGCAGAGCGACCACCTGCTCGATGCCTATTTTGTGAGCAACCTGCGCCTTGCATACAGCTTCACCTGCCCCCGCACAAAAGGCATAACCGTGGGAGTTACAATATACAACCTGTTCGATCACGAATATGAGAACAACGGCTATGCCGGCAGCGGTTTCTACACCTCCAACGGAGAGAAAATACGTTATAACTATGCAGGATACGCTGCACAGGCAGGTACAAACGCACTCGCAAGCATTTCAATAAGACTATAAAAAAACATGGAACAAGCAATAGAAATCATCGGCACCATTGTGGGCATCGCATATCTGTGGTTAGAATACCGCGCAAGCATCTATCTGTGGATAGCAAGCATCATTATGCCTGCAATATACCTATACATCTACTACAACGCGGGTCTATATGCCGATTTCGGAATAAACATATACTACCTGCTCATAGCCCTCTATGGCTGGGCAGCGTGGCGATACGGGTTCCGGCTATTCGGTTCCAAAGAAAAAGAGGAAAAAGAACTTGCCATAACCCACACCCCCAAAAGGGTGTGGGGCAAGCTCCTCCTCACATACCTTGCAGCGCAGTGCATAATAACATATATACTCATAAACCACACCGACAGCTCCGTGCCCTGGTGGGATTCATTCACCACCGCGCTTAGCATAGTGGGAATGTGGATGCTCGCCCGCAAATACATAGAACAATGGTGGGTGTGGTTAGTGGTAGATGCCACCAGTGCGTGGCTATACATATACAAAGGGCTCTATTTTACCGCCGTGCTCTATGCCGTTTACGCAATAATATCTATCTTTGGCTACTACAAATGGAAAAGAATGATGCAAAAATGAGAAAATTCGATGCTGTTATAATAGCCAACGGCGAGTACCCCACCGCAAGCACACCGCTGCAGATAATAGAGCAAGCACCATTTGTCGCCTGCTGCGATGGTGGTGCCAACGAATACATAGCCCGTGGCAACACCCCCGACATCATAATTGGCGATGGCGACTCATTGAGCCCTGCGAACCGCGAAAAATTCTCTCATCTGCTGCACTGCATAGAGGAACAGGAGACCAACGACCAGACAAAAGCGGTTAATTGGCTGCTGCAACACGGCTACAGGAAGATTGCCATTGTGGGAGCCACAGGCAAGCGCGAGGACCACACACTGGGCAACATAAGCCTGCTCATAGAATATGCCCGCAAAGGTGCCCTGGTGCGCTCCTTCACCAACTACGGAGTATTTATCCCCTGCAAGGATTCCTGCACCCTGCCCACAATAAAAGGGCAACAGATTTCCATATTCAATTTCACGGCAAAGGGATTTACTGCCAAAGGATTGCTCTACCCCATCTACGATTTTACAAACTGGTGGCAGGGCACGCTTAACGAATGCACAGACAGCAGCGTGGAGATTACCGCACAAGGGGAGTATATAGTTTTCCTCAATTATGCATGATACTCAAAAATTCGTCCCCTCGGATATCTATCCGACGAGAGAAAAAATATCCTCCCAAAACCAAAGGTAATAGGAGGATAATAATCATTATTTTAGAAATCCTTCAATTCGTCTTTTGTATAAATACAATAGACATCATCGTGAACGAGTCCCTTATACCAAAGATCGCCGTTTAGCTTCCAATTGTAGCCTGTTTCGGTATATTTTGAAATTGATTTGATTTTACCATCAACCCTTACACCAAAACCGGTAACAAATTCGCTACTTGGTACATCATCTTTCAAGAAATTCTTACTTTTCGTACATAGGAATCTGTTCTTTACATCACCACTGACACCGACATTAGCATGGTCACCACGAACCTTCCAATCACCGTCTATATCTGAGCTGTTTGCAAATTTCATATCAACTACGGCATTATCTACGAGATAACCTAATGAGTAATAGAAATGGAATTTGCCTTTAGTTATACCTCTGACATGTTGGGAAACTACTCCACCACAAAGGAGGGTGAGGAATGGAATTCCACTCTCCTGCCGCTCACGGGGTGTACAAAGGAGAGGGCGCAGGCGTGCAGCATAAGACGATTGGCTGCCACGCCATAGAGGGCATCGCCCACGATGGGAAGGTTGAGCCCGCTGTGATGGGCACAATGCACGCGCAGCTGATGTGTGCGCCCCGTTACGGGGATAAGCGAGAGCAACGCACACTCTTTTCCTTTATATTGAACCTTGCGCATGAGTTTGTAAGTGGTTCTTGCAGGCTTGCCCTGTGTGTAATCCACTTTTTGACGGGGGCGGTTTGCATAGTCGGATATCAGTGGTAAATTTATCTCGCCCTCGCACATTTGCGGCACGCCGTCGAGCATTGCCACATATTCTTTATCCACTGCACGGGCGGCAAAGAGTGCCTGCATAGCTTTAAGGAGCTCCACAGAACGGGCTGCCACAAGCAGCCCCGATGTTGCCATATCGAGCCTGTGCACCACAAATATGTCATTACTTTTATAGGTTGTGCGCAACCAATCCTGCACACATTCTCCCCCTACAATGCCGGGGACAGAGAGCACCCCTGCGGGTTTATCCACCACGATGAGCGAGCTATCTTCATATACTACTTTTATTGTTTTAAGATTTTCGCTGCTCTGTTCCAATGCCGACTCCTCTACTGCCACACCTTGTAACATATAAGAGAGTATGGGGTGGCACTTGCTCTTGCACGAGCCATAGAAACAGCCGTCGCGGCGCACTTCGCCCACGGGCGATGCGCCCACCCAGAATTCTGCCATCGAAAGGGGTGTATAACCTTTCTCATAAGCATATTGCAACATCTTGGGGGCGGCACACTCCCCTGCCCCCGCAGGCGGGAGCAGGCCGTTATATGCGGCAAATATTTCCAGAAGATTCTTTTGCTCACCACGCCCATTAAGCAGCTTGAATTGTGTAAAAAGCCACTCTTGCAGGGCGGCTGAGCGTTGTTTGCGCTCTGCTGCAAGAGAAGCTATCTCGTTTGTGAAAGGCTGCAAGGAGGCGCGGGCCTCATCTATAAGCTCATTGCATCTGCGTGCAAGCCTCTTTAATTCAGCCTTTTCAAACTGGCTCTGCCGCACAAGGGCTGCATTTTCGTCGGGCGACAGAGCCCCCGAAAGACGCTTTTCGTTACGCGCTTTTTTATTTGCGGCATAGAGCTCTTTGCGGGCGGCAACAGCCTCCTTTGCCTCGCGCTCAGTGTGTTCCACAGTGGCAACGGCAGCCGAATAACGGACACTGTTCTCTATCGCTGCAATTTTATGATTAATAGCTGTTATCTGTGCCTCCTCGCGCTTGAAGTAACCATCGACGGCAAGAAAATCGAACACAGGAGGAACAAAACCCTCTTGCCTGTTGCTGCCACACAGCAACCCCGAAAAGCCGGCAAGATAACCCACCGCACCATCGCCGCGGCGCACCAATAGCACTCCCATCATCTTACCCGAGGCTGCATCGGCAGCCCACTGTGGATTGCCCTGCAACAGCATGCGCACCTCCCGGGCAGCCCGCACACAAAGTTCGTGGGGGACATAGTGAAACGGGTTGTTGAAACATTGTGGCAGTTCAACACCCGTAGTATCGCTCTTGAAACTGTGGAACAGCTCTTCCATTGCAAAATCAGTAACGGTGCTTTATATCCTCTGCGGCATCGAAACCTGTTGAAAAGTCGTTACCTTCAATGGTTACGTTCACCACCCTGTCGAGCAGAAAGCGGTGGCGGTTCCAATGGAAGGGCTCATAGTCGTTGTTTTGTATAATTTTATTACCTCTGAACAGAAGCCCGTCGAGCGATTTTGCATAAACAATGGGAGCATCGAAAGTCTCAAAAACATTATCCTCGATAACCACGCCTGTGCCGTTGCCGCCATGGAAATATTTTTTCTGCGCACCGAGATTGGGAATTTCGGGATATATAGAAATTATTCCATCGGTAAACTGGAACATATTGGTGAGAGCATTCACAAAGCGGTTCCTGCGTATCACCACGTTGCGGCAGGCACCGGTTTCGAACCAACCGTTGCAATCGCCGCAAAGCAAAATGGCGGTGCCCGATGTGTGGTCGAAGAAATTGCCCTCCACGAGCACATCTTCGGGGGTGCTGAAAAGCGCACCACGGGCACGATTGTTGCGTATTGTATTGTCAAGAAATTTAACCCGGGGAGTCCACTCGAGATTCTCTATTCCATAATCGCCACAGGCAATATCGGCAACCACATTGTCGCGCAATGTGATTTTGAACTCTTTTGCACCGGCAACACTATCCTTGTCATAGGGTTCTATTTTTTCAATCACATTGGGCTCGCACACCTCCATTGTGGAAGAGCGCACGAACTGCACGGCGTCGCCCTCGCCACCCCAGTAAAATCCATAGGCCTGGGGGTGCATATAACGCCCCACGATGATATTATCGGCAATACGCTGCACCACGCGCAGGTAGGTACCGTGAACATTTATGGCATCGTCCATCATACCGCTGTAAACACCCTTGGAAGAGTTTATCAACCCTTTGCAACCCGAAAAATGAGTGGCGTCCGCCTGGGTGGTAAAATAACGACCGCTACCCTCGCGCGGAACAACGCAGAAACGCTCCAGCTGCACATTCTCGCTGTTCTGCGCCAGCAGACCCATACCCTCGGCATAATGTACCTTGATATGTTCAAGCACGCTGTTCTTGCATTTGGAGAGGAAAATTCCCGGCGTGGGACGATAGTAGGAACGCATAGCAATGCGTGTGCCGGGGGCAATGCGTGTGCCGGGGGCAAGGCGTGCATCGCGCCATGGTGCACGAATAACACCCGGCTCTATCTCCTCCACGTTATACACGCCCACACCGATATCGCTTGTACGATACACAAGACGCCCAGTCGCGCCATCGAAGGCAATACCCGCCGAGGGGGTAAACCCCCAGTTGCTGCCGTATGTGACGAGACGTCCATCGACAATCTTATAATTTGTGCCGGGAGCAAGGCGATAAGTTATATAGCCTTTATCTGCATCATTCTCTATAACTTCGACCTGTGTTATCTGTGGCACGCGGGTATCTATGACTATTGACGATAGCTTGCAATTCTCGCAATCGACCATTGCCACGGGCAACATGCGCCCATTCATGAGGAACTCGGTTACCTTGCCATCGGGGAGCTCACAGCCCTGCATTACAAAGTTTTTCAGCCCCTCCATGACCACTGCCACCAATTTGGGATTATCTTGGTCGTGGTTGGAAATATAGTATTCGCGCACATTGGCATTATGAGGATAAAAATCGTACTCACCCGCATCGAACACCAACCGAGCAGGCTTGCCGCCGCGCTCCGTGTTAATAGCGGCAATGGCAGCAGCCACCTCTTTTGTCATATCCTCGCCCGTGCCGGGCACTATACCGAAGTCGCGCGCATAATAAACTTTCTCACCGGCACCGCAAGATGCCAATAACAGAAGCACTATTGCACAAGATAAGAGTTTTTTCATAATAGTTTCATTACATTTTATGCGAAGATACGCAAAAGCAGTTTTTCTGCAAAATTATTGCAAAATAATATGACAGAATTGTAAAAACAGACTTTGGCACGCTTTTTGTAGTAATTATTATGAACGATGTTCGACAAAACATTTTGCCGAACTTACTATTTAATTATAATTATATTATTATCTTTGCAAACACTTTTTGGAAATCACGAAAAAACAGAAACAGAAATATGGGATTTAACGAATTTATAAGTAAACTATTCGGCAACAAAGCAAGCCGAGACAGACGAGAGATTGCTCCGTGGGTGGAGAAGATTAAAGCTGCATATCCTGCCATAAGCGCATTGAGCAACGACGAGTTGCGTGCTGCAACAGCGGCCTTGAAGGAAAAGATTCAAGGCACCGTAACAGAGGAACGCAAAAAAATAGCAGAGCTTAAAGCAAGTATCGAAGATACCGAGCTCGAAAAGCGCGAGAGCATCTTCAACCAGATTGACAAACTCGAAAAAGAGGTTCTTGAGAAACTCGACGAGGCACTCGACAAGGCACTGCCCGAGGCTTTTGCCATTGTAAAGGACACCGCACGCCGTTTCACCGAGAACGAGACAATAGAGGTTACAGCCACCGAATTTGACCGCAACCTTGCAGCAAAGCACGATTTTGTAACCATTGAGGGCGACAAAGCCATCTACAAGAACCACTGGACTGCCGGTGGCAACGACACCGTGTGGAACATGGTACACTACGATGTTCAGTTATTCGGTGGTGTTGTTCTGCACAAAGGGCGCATTGCCGAGATGGCAACCGGTGAGGGAAAAACGCTTGTGGCTACCCTGCCCGTCTTTTTGAACGCGCTCACCGGTAACGGTGTGCATGTTGTAACCGTGAACGACTACCTTGCAAAACGCGACTCCGAGTGGATGGGGCCGCTCTACATGTTCCATGGATTGAGCGTGGATTGCATTGACAAGCACCAGCCCAACTCCGACGCACGCCGCAACGCATATCTTGCCGATATTACCTTTGGAACAAACAACGAGTTTGGTTTCGACTATCTGCGCGACAATATGGCAACACAGCCTGCCGACCTTGTGCAGCGTGTTCACAACTATGCCATTGTCGATGAGGTCGATTCGGTACTTATCGACGATGCCCGCACACCGCTCATCATCTCGGGTCCCGTGCCCCGTGGTGAGGACCAGCTCTTCGAGGAGTATCGCCCATTGGTGGAACGCCTTGTAGATGCACAGAAAAAGCTTGCAACACAATATCTTGCCGATGCGCGCAAGTTCATATACTCCGATAACAAAGACGAGGTTACCGCAGGCTACCTGTCACTTTTCCGCAGCCACAAGGCTCTGCCCAAGAACAAGCCGCTGATTAAATTGCTCAGCGAGCCGGGTGTAAAGACAGGTTTGCTGAGAACAGAGGAGTACTACATTGAGCAGAACAACAAGCGCATGCCCGAGGCTACCGAGCCCCTCTACTTTGTGATTGACGAGAAAAACAACAGCGTGGAGCTCACCGACAAGGGTATTGAGCTTATTACCGGCAACGCGCAGGACCAGTCGCTCTTCATCTTGCCCGATATTGCATCGGAGATGGCTGAGCTGGAGAACAACACGGAGCTCACCGGTGAAGAGAAAGCTGCAAAGAAAGACGAAATGCTCACCAACTATGCCGTAAAATCGGAACGCATACACACCATCAACCAGCTGTTGAAGGCATACACAATGTTTGACCGCGATGTTGAATATGTGGTAACAGAGGACGGACAGGTGAAGATTGTAGATGAGCAGACAGGTCGTATTATGGAGGGACGCCGTTACTCCGACGGCTTGCACCAAGCCATAGAGGCAAAAGAGCGTGTGAAGGTAGAGGCTGCATCGCAGACATTCGCCACCATCACATTGCAGAACTATTTCCGTATGTATCACAAACTTGCAGGTATGACCGGTACCGCCGAAACAGAGGCAGGAGAGTTTTGGGATATTTACAAACTCGATGTGGTGGTAATCCCCACAAACCGCCCCATCGCCCGCAAGGATATGAACGACCGCGTTTACAAGACCAAGCGCGAAAAATATAAAGCAGTGATTGAAGAGATTGAGAGCCTTGTGCAACAGGGACGCCCCGTGCTTGTGGGTACCACATCGGTGGAGATTTCGGAGATGCTGAGCCGCATGCTCAAGATGCGCGGAATTGCACACAACGTGCTCAACGCCAAGCTGCACCAGAAAGAGGCCGACATTGTGGCAAAGGCAGGTCTTTCGGGCACGGTAACCATTGCTACCAACATGGCAGGTCGTGGTACCGACATCAAGCTGAGCAAGGAGGTGAGAGAGGCAGGCGGTCTTGCCATCATAGGCACAGAACGCCACGAGTCGCGCCGCGTCGATCGCCAGTTGCGCGGACGTGCCGGCCGCCAGGGAGACCCGGGCTCTTCGGTATTCTTTGTTTCGCTCGAAGACAACCTCATGCGCCTGTTCGGCTCGGAGCGTATATCAAAAATCCTCGACAGCAAATTCATAGGCTTCAAGGACGGTGATATGATTGAGCACCCCATGATTTCAAAATCCATTGAGCGTGCACAGAAGAAGGTGGAGGAAAACAACTTCGGTATTCGTAAACGCCTGCTGGAGTATGACGATGTGATGAACAAGCAGCGTACCGTCATATACACCAAGCGCCGCCACGCACTCATTGGAGAGCGCATAGGCATGGACATTGTGAATGTTATTTGGGACCGTTGCTACAGCATTGTGGAGAACTGTGACTACGAGGATGCAAAAATGGAGTTCCTGCGCGTGCTTGCGTGCGAACTGCCCATCGCAACCGAGGAGGAGTATAGAAAGCTGAATATCGAGGATATTGCAGAGAAGTGCTTTGAGGCTGTGATGAACAACTTCAAGCAGAAGACCGACCGCATGGCACAGATTGCATACCCCTACATTGAGTACATATACAAGAACAACGAGCAGATGCGCGACAAACACATATATGTACCCATCACCGACGGTCGCCACGTCTATCAAATTCCCGTGCCCCTTGCCGCTGCATACGAGACAAAAGGCAAGGAGGTTATAAAGTGCTTTGAAAAAGCCATATTGCTGCACACCATTGACAATGCATGGAAAGAGAACCTGCGCGACCTCGACGAGCTGAAACATTCTGTGCAGAATGCAAGCTATGAGCAGAAAGACCCGCTGTTGATATTCAAACTGGAATCAGTGACACTGTTTGACAAGATGGTGAACAAGATTAATGACCAAACTGCATCAATCCTGTTGCGTGGACAAATACCCGTTCAGGAGAGACAAGATGTGAAAGTGGCACCCGACCCCCAGCGCAGCAAACAGAAACCCAAATATAACGAGACAAAAGTGGATTTGAACGACGCCAACCAGCAGGCAGCAGCCCAGCACGACACCCGTGCCGAGCAGCGCACCCCCATCAGAGCCGAAAAGACGGTGGGACGCAACGACCCCTGCCCCTGCGGTAGCGGAAAGAAATTCAAGCACTGCCACGGAAAGAACCTATAAAAAGTTACGAATATGCCACTAAGCACACAAACACAAGAAAGCCTTAAAGCTGCCATCAAGGAGATGGCAAAAAGCTTTGTAACCGCAGAAGAGACCACGGTAACAGATTTTCACATCTATGTGAACGGCGACACGGGCACACTCACCATCTACAACGATGATGACACACCCCTCGCGCGCGTACATATTAAAGAATGGGAAAATTCGCACGACGAGAAACTATTTGAAAAAGTGCTGCGTGGCGAGCTTGCCAAGATGCAGGAAGAGGGCATATTCGAAAACCTAAATATAGTGAAGCCCTACTCTTTTGTCCTTGTAGATGAAGAGAAAGAGGCTATAGTGGATCTCCTTTACATTGACGATGACACGCTCATTTTGAGCGAGGATCTTCTCAAAGGCTATGACGAAGAGATGAATGAATTCCTGAAACATCTTCTCGAGGATTAAAAAATAAAACATGACAAAGAGGCTGCTGAAAAAAATCAGCAGCCTCTTTGTTAATTACGGCAAAAAGCCTTTTTAAGGCATAAAAACTAAAAAACCTTAATAAAGGAACATTTTCCTTAGATTTGAATAGAAAACTTTTTTGCTATAAAAAGTTTTCTGCGTATCTTTGCACCCGTGAAAAATAACAAAGAAGAACATAGCAAAGAAGAGGCAAAGCTGAAGATTATTATTGCCGCACTCGACCTGTTTCGCAAGCAGGGAATAAAAGAGGCGAAAATGGACGACATTGCCACTCACATCTCTGTATCGAAGCGCACAATATATGAGCTGTTTACCGACAAAGAGAATCTCATTGTTGAAACACTCAAATATAACCAGGAACAGGTTGTTGCCGAGGCAAAAAGAATTATTCGCAGTTCCAACGATGTCTTTGACATTATACTTGGGCTTTATGAGCACTACTTCAAAGTGCTGAGCAACACAAGCCGCCGTTTCTTCACCGACCTTGAACGCTACCCCGAGATATTGAGCCGCCGCAAAGCGCGTGAGAAAAGGAACAACAAACGATTCATTGCATGGATGGAGGAGGGACGCAAACAGGGGCTCTTTCGCGACGATGCCAATTTTGAAATTCTCGCATTCATATTGCAAAGAGACCTGGAACTCATTATGACGGTGAACAAGCAACCCGAGAACAGCAACCTCAGCCGTTACAAGCCAGAGGACCTCGGTCGCCTGCTCATTCTCTTCTACCTGCGAGGCATTGCAACTGCAAAGGGCAGGGAAAGAATAGAATTATTTATACAGAAAAACAAACAATAATATAACGATTTAATGATTATGAATCTTAAAAGATTGACAACTGTGGTTGCCATGCTGGCTGTTTTTGTGCTGGCACGCGCACAAGAAACCACCCCCACAATGCATCTCACGCTCGACAAAGCCATTGAACTTGCAATGAGTGAGAACCCCACCATCAAGGTTGCCGAGAAAGAGATTGAGTTAAAAAAGGTATCGCAGAACGAGGCTTGGCAGAGCCTTCTGCCCACCGCAACACTTAACGGCAGTATCAACTACGCCATTAAAGCGGCAGAGATGAACCTTGGCGGGCAAACATTCAAGATGGGTAAAGATGATGCAAGCACTTGGAACGGAGCCTTGCAGGTGTCGCTCCCCGTTTTCGCACCCGCAATATACAAGAGTATGAGCCTCACCAAAGCCGATGTGGAACTGGCTGCTGAGAAGAGCCGCGGCTCAAAAATAGACCTTGTAAACCAGGTTACAAAGGCTTATTACCAGCTGATGCTGGCACAGGACTCATATAATGTGCTCATGGAGAACTACAAGCTTGCCGAGGACAACTTCAACATTGTAAATGCGAAATTCACACAAGGCAGCGTGAGCGAGTATGACAAGATAAGCGCAGAGGTGCAGAAGAACAATGCATGGCCTGCCGTAATAAGCGGAAGAAACGCCGTGGAGATTGCCAAGCTGCAATTAAAGGTGCTCATGGGCATCACAGCCGATGTTAATCTTGTGATTGACGACAACCTGAAGAACCATGAGACAGAGATGAACAAGACCGCAGCCGAGCAGGCAATAAACCTAAACAACAACTCTACTTTGAAGAGTATCGACCTGCAGGCACAGTTGCTTAAGAAACAGCGCAGCCTGTTAAAGACCAGCTTCATGCCCACACTTGCATTATCGGGAACATTGCAATATCAGTCGCTCTACAACGAGGATTGGAAAGTTATGGACTACACCTGGAGCAACAGCTCTTCAGTGGTTCTGTCGTTGAGCATTCCCCTGTTCCAGGCAAGCAATTTTACAAAACTGAAAAGCAACAAAATACAGCAATGGCAGCTTGCCGAGACACGCACAAATACAGAGCGCATGCTCAACATGCAGGCACAGAGCTATATAGACAATATGACAAAGAGCGCCGAGCAGCTCGAGAGCAACAAAACTGCCGTGGAGCTTGCCAAGAAGGGATTGGAGATAAGCCAGAAGCGCTACGATGTGGGCAAAGGCACCATCCTGGAACTTACAAACTCGCAGGTATCGCTCACAAACGTGCAGCTGAGCTACAACAACACCATCTATGATTATTTGGTGGCAAAATCGGAATTGAACACAGTATTAGGAAAAGAATAAAAACATATAAACGATTATGAAAAAGAATCTGACATTTATCGCATTGGTCGCAACAGTAATATTCAGCTCTTGCGGCAGCTCAGAGACAACAGAAACTGCGCAAGTGCAGCAGGCGCAGCAAGAGAAACCCAAAGTGAAAATTGCACAGGTGGTTGCCGAGGAGGTTTCACAGCTCGAGCAATATACAACAACCGTGGAGGCAGAGGTGAAGAACAACATTATCCCCAGCTCTCCACTGCGCATCGACAAAATACTTGTTGAGGTGGGCGACAATGTGCGCAAAGGACAGAAATTGGTGCAGCTCGATGCCAGCAGCCTCGACCAGCTGAAGTTGCAGGTGGAGAACCAAGAGATTGACTTCAAGCGTGTTGAAGAGCTCTACAAGGTGGGCGGTGCATCAAAAGCCGAGTATGACAACGCAAAGACACAGTTAGAGGTGAACAAGCGTGCACTTGCCAATAAATTAGAGAACACTGTACTTGTGAGCCCCATCGACGGTGTTGTGTCGGCACGCAACTACGACAACGGCGACATGTATGGCAGCAAGCCCATCTTGGTTGTGGAGCAGATTACTCCCGTGAAGATGAAGATTAATGTGAGCGAGAGCCGTTATGCACAGACCAACAAGAGCCTGCCCGTAACAGCCACCTTCGACACATACGGCAATGAGATTTTCAGTGGCAAGATTGACATTGTATATCCCACTATAGATGCAGCCACACACACATTCCCCGTGGAGATAAAGATTACCAACAGCGACCGCAAGGTGCGCCCCGGAATGTATGGGCACATTACCGTGAACTTTGGAACAAAGAACCACGTTGTTGTACCCGATATGGCTGTTATCAAGCAGGCTGGTGCAGGCGACTACTATGTTTACACATACGAGCAGAACGGCACCGTTAAGCACAATAAAGTGGAACTGGGCCGTCGCATGGGCGACAAATATGAGCTCATCTCGGGCGTGGAGCCCGGCAGCTACGTTGTTATAGCCGGACAGACCAACTTGAACAACGGCAGAGAGGTTGAGGTAATTGAATAAGAAACACGATAAATAGGAAACAAAATGAGTATATATGAAAGCGCGGTGAAAAAACCGATTATGACATCGCTATGTTTCTTGGCGATTGCTCTTTTTGGTATTTTTTCATTCTCAAAGCTACCCATCGACTTGTATCCCGATATTGAGACCAACACCATCATGGTGTTCACATATTACAATGGTGCAAGTGCCGATGATATTGAAAACAACGTAACACGCCCCTTGGAGAACACTTTGAACTCCGTGGAGCACTTGAAGCACATCACATCAAAATCGCGTGAGAATGTATCGGTAATCACACTCGAATTTGAGTATGGTTATGACATTGATGACCTCACCAATGATGTGCGCGACAAGCTGGACATGGTTTCATCATCGCTGCCCGATGATGCAAACAACCCCATCATCTTTAAGTTCTCTACCGATATGATTCCTATCGTGATGATTGCGGTGAAGGCAGAAGAGAGCCAGAGCGCGCTCTACAAAATTCTTGATGACAACGTTGCCAACCCCCTCGCGCGTGTCGATGGTGTGGGTACCGTATCAATTTCGGGTGCTCCCGAGCGCGAAATCAACATCTACATGGACCCCACGAAGATGGAGGCATACAACATTCCCGTGGAGAGTGTGAGCGCAGTAATTTCAGCCGAGAACCGCAATATCCCCGGAGGTAACTTCGACGTGGGTAACAACACCTATTCGCTGCGTGTGGAGGGTGAGTTCAAGGACCCCCGCCAGATGCTTGACCTCGTGGTGGGCACACACAATGGCGCAAATGTGTATCTGAAGGATATTGCCCGCATTGTAGATAACACACAGGAGCGTGCGCAGCGCACATTTACCGATGGCAAGCAGGGTGCAATGATTATTGTACAGAAGCAGACAGGTGGCAACTCTGTAGCCATCTCACAGGCAATTAAAGAAGAGCTTCCCAAGTTGCAGGACCGCCTGCCCGCCGATGTAGAGATGGATATCATCGTTGATACCTCGGACAACATTCTTAACACTGTAGATACATTGTCATCGACTATTCGCGATGCTCTTATCTTTGTGGTTCTTGTGGTGTTCATATTCCTTGGTCGCTGGAGAGCAACAGTAATTGTCGCCATCACCATTCCCTTCTCACTTATTGCATCGTTCATTTACCTTTTTGCAACCGGAGGTTCTATAAACATTATCTCACTATCTTGTTTGAGTATCGCCATCGGTTCTGTGGTAGATGATGCCATTGTGGTACTTGAGAACGTAACCACGCACATCGAGCGCGGTTCAAGCCCCTACAATGCCGCTGTACATGGTACCAACGAGGTGGGTGTATCTGTTATGGCATCTACACTCACAATGTTTGCCGTGTTCTTCCCCCTGACTATGGTAACCGGTATGAGTGGTATCCTCTTTAAGCAGCTTGGCTGGATGATGTGTATCATCATGTTCATCTCGCTTGTGGCATCGCTCACATTGACACCTATGATGTGTGCCAAGATGCTTAAGTTGCAGAAGAAACAGAGCAAGTTCTTCATCACCTTCTACAAGCCTATCCAAAAGGTGCTCGACACCATCGACGAGAAATATGCAGCAGCCGTGAACTGGGCTATGCACCACCGCTGGACAACGCTTGCAGCCTGCTTCGGCTTGTTCTTCTTGAGTTTGATTTGTGCAAAAGGAATAAAGAGCGAGTTCTTCCCCACTAACGACAACGGCCGTGTGAGTGCAACCATTGAGTTGCCTGTGGGCACACGCGTGGAGGTTACACAGGAGGTGGGCTTACGCATCACCCGTATGTGGCAGGAGCGTTACGGCGACACCATGGAAGCTTGTAACTTCACCGTGGGACAGGCCGACGAGAACAACACCTTTGCATCGCTCAGCGATAATGGAACACATATTCTCAGCTATAACATCAGTTTTGTTCCGTCGGACCGGCGCGAAAAGGGACTTGAACTCATTTGCGACGAGATGCGTGCCGACATGAAGAACTTCCCCGAGATTGCCAAGAGCAAGATTATGCTTGGTGGTAGCATGAGCAGCATGGGCGGACAGAACACCGCATCGTTCGAGATTTACGGATATGATTTCACCGAAACCGACCGCATGTCGAAACAACTTGCCGACTCACTGCGCGCCTGGGACAAATTCACACAAGTAAACATAAGCCGCAGTGATTACCAGCCCCAGTATCGTGTGGAGTTTGACCGCGAAAAACTTGCCATGCACGGATTGAACCTATCGACAGCCGCCACATACCTGCGTAACCGTTATAATGGTGCCCTTTCTTCGTACTACCGCGAAGATGGTGACGAGTATGACATCAAGGTGCGCTACGAGCCGGGCTCGCGCGAGAGCATTGAGGATATTGAAAATGTTATTATTTACAACGCTGCCGGCAAGCCTGTGCGCGTGAAGGAGCTGGGCAAAGTGGTGATGAACGAGATGCCCCCCACCATTGAGCGCAAGGACCGCGAGCGTATTGTAACCGTTGATGCTATTCTTGCAGCCGGTACTGCACTCAGCGAGGGTGTGGGATACGGACAGGCAATTATCAACGAGATGGAAATTCCATCTGGTATCTCCATTGAAGTGGCAGGCTCTTACGAGGACCAGCAGGATTCTAACCGCGACCTCGGACAGCTTGGAATAATTATCCTTGTGCTTGTGTTCATTGTGATGGCATCGCAGTTCGAATCGCTCACCTACCCCTTCATTCTTATGATATCGGTGCTCTTCGCATTGAGCGGTGTGCTTCTCGCACTCTTCCTCACAGGAACAAACCTCAACGTGATGTCTATGCTCGGTGCCATCATGCTCATCGGTATGGTTGTGAAGAATGGTATCGTGCTCATCGACTACACAATGTTGTTGAGAGAGAGAGGATTGGGTGTAATTCAGTCTTGCGTGGGCGCGGCAAAGAGCCGTTTGCGTCCCGTGCTCATGACCACCTGTACCACAATTCTGGGTATGGTGCCCATGGCTATCAGCCACGGTGTAGGTGCCGAGATGTGGCGTCCCTTGGGTATTGCCGTTATAGGCGGTCTCACAATATCAACAATAATGACACTTATATACGTTCCTGCAATGTATGGTATCTTTGCCGGCTTTGGCATACAGAACAAGCGCCGTGCTATAAAGAAACAGCGCGAGCTACAGGCCTACTGGAACGAGAATAAGGATATTGAGCAGTTAAAGGGCAAAGACAAAAAGTAAAGGATAATAATCAATAAACCGAGGCTGTGTCAAAATAGATTTATGTTATCAAAGTTTTATGTCATTCCGAACTGAAAGGAGGAATCTATATGTCTCATTAGAGATTTCTCGTCGCTTCGCTCTGTCGAAATGACAAAATAACAGTCAAATTCTATTTTGCCCCCAATTAAAAAGAAAGAATCATGAAAAGTATATTCATAACATTCGACATATCTCACAAAGATGCCATAGTAAACATGCTCACACACAATGGCTGCCGAGGTTTCTCGTTCTTTGACCAGATGCAGGGACGTGGCACAAAAGATGGCGAGCCCCACTACGGCTCACACGCATGGCCATCGATGTGTGGTTCCATAATCACCATTGTTGAAGATGGCAAAGTTGCCAATATACTCAAGGAGATTGAGGCTATTGACAAGGAGACTCCACAATTAGGCTTGCGCGCCTTTGTGTGGAATATAGAGCAGCAGTATTAATAGTGCTATATAATATAAGGTAACCGCCCCACGGAACATTTTGCTCCGTGGGGCGGGTTGTTTATAGCGGAACCGGACATAGAAAACAGAAGAACAAAAAGACAAAATAACTGCGCAGTACACTATCCCCCTCCCTGCGACGCAGTACTCCCCCTTGCACACAAGTGGGAGAGTTTAAGCACAAACAACTGCGCCACTCCGGGGGAGGGAAGGGAGTAAAAAAGAACAAATTTTATAAAAATTCATAGATTTAACCTTTTTTAACATCGGGGGGGGTAATTTCACACCTATTATTAGTACATTTGCGCGCAATCTCTATGTCTATGGGTGAATTGTGTGCGTAAAGCACTCATATACAATAGATAAGATGATTGCAAGCAGCATTGTGAATTAATTTTACAAGATTTAATCACCGCAACAGAGTGGCTGCAACCAAACTGCTTAATTAAAAGAATTTGAGTTTAATTATTTATATTTTTTAATTTCAAAATTTTATGAGAAAATTTACATCTTTGATGTTGATGCTGCTATTCGCAGTAACAACATGGGCACAGAGTGCTCTTGAGGCGGGTGGTATTTACCGCATTCAGCACGTTGCTTCTAACTTGTATCTCACTACTGCCGATTTTACCAAGACCGGCGGTGAGGGTGCTTTTGTAATACAAGAGGAGATTGACGATGCTTCACAGTTGTTTACACTTGTTCCTTCGGAGACTACAGGACAGTTCTATTTGAAGCAGACAAAAGACGAGACTGAGTATTTCGTTAATGCTGCAAGTTGGAACTTCTACGCAAGCACCACAGAGAAGGCATCTTTCACTATTGAGCCTGTAGAGGGTGATATTTACACTTTGTATCAGAACAAAGGTCTGGAAGGTAGTGCAGGTGTAGATGCTACAGCAGCCGGCTCTTCTGTATATTGCAATAAAAGCGGAGATAACGCAAAATGGACTTTCGTTTATGTTGGTAAAGACGAAGCCGATTATACCACAGTGACAGTTGTTTACAACTTTACATATGGTGGCGAGACAAAGTTCACACAGAGCTCTACAGCTCTTGATGGTGCTGAATATCCCGCTATCTCATACGCATTCCCCTATGGCGTAACAGCTACAGCTCCTACAGGTAATGTAAACGCAGAAGATGCACTTGAGGGTGTTATTACAGTAGAGGTTCCCTTGACTGTAGGTGAGCTTCCTTTCACTGTTTCTACAAGCTATGCCGATGCTACTTGGTACTATATGACAATACGTGATGGTTCTAAGTACGTTGCAAGAAGCGAGGAAGCACCCTACTCAAACTCTGCAACCAAACCTACCGACGACAATGGTTTGTGGGCATTTATGGGTAACGTTTTCGATGGTATCCAAATTATCAATAAGGGTGCCGGAGAGGGTTACACTCTTGGTTTCGATGCTAAAACCGACAATTCAAACATCTATATGAAAGAGGGTTCAACAGCTTGGACTATAGAGAAATATGGTACAGGTTACTTGTTCCGTCAGGATGCCAATGAGTATGCTCACGATATGAATTCAAAACTTCAGTTCTGGAACAGCAGCTGGGCTGCTACAGACGCTGGTTCTGTGTTCCAGTTTGTAGAGCGTCCCACTGTCGCTGCTGAATTTGCAGCTCTTATTGCAACTGCCGAAGCTAAAAAGGCTACAATGGAATCACTTATAGGTGAGGCTGCCGGT
>CAYRFX010000038.1:0-21890 GCA_964423665.1 uncultured Bacteroidaceae bacterium
GAGACGTACAGTAACGTGCAAGCCCTCCATAGCCTTGAAGATACCAACGAAGTCGGCCTTCTGGAAGGGGAGCAATTTAGCAAGAGCAACCTCGCGCTCTTTTGTTGTCTCGGCAAGAATCATCTCGCGCATAGCCTTAATCTTCTCACCCTCAAAGAACATGTGCTCTGTACGGCAGAGACCGATACCAATTGCACCAAAGTCGCGTGCAACCTGTGCATCGTGGGGAGTATCGGCATTTGTGCGAACACCCAGGCGAGCATATCTGTCGCAAATGTCCATCAACTCGGCGAAATCACCGCTGAGCTCGGGAGCCTTTGTCTCCACTTTGCCCTCGATAACCTGACCTGTAGAACCGTTCAATGAGATGTAGTCACCCTCGTTGAATACGATGCCGTCAACAGTCAAAGTGCGTTTCTTATAGTCGATAACCAATGTACCTGCACCCGATACACAGCATTTACCCATACCACGGGCAACAACGGCTGCGTGAGAGGTC
This sequence comes from uncultured Bacteroidaceae bacterium, assembly GCA_964423665.1. Taxonomy (GTDB): domain Bacteria; phylum Bacteroidota; class Bacteroidia; order Bacteroidales; family Bacteroidaceae; genus HGM04593. Next base: position 500 of record CAYRFX010000038.1, read on the forward strand.
ATACCACCGCGAGCGGTGAGGATACCCTCGGCTGCTGCCATACCTGCGAGGTCCTCGGGAGAGGTCTCGATGCGAACGAGAACAACTTTCTCGCCATCCTCGTGCCATTTCTCGGCGTCATCGGCGAAGAATACGATGCGACCTGTTGCTGCACCGGGAGATGCGGGAAGACCGTTAGCGATAACCTTAGCTTTTGCAAGAGCAGCAGTGTCGAATACGGGGTGCAAGAGCTCGTTGAGCTTCTCGGGCTCCATACGTTTCAAAACAGTCTTGTCGTCGATGATACCGTCGCGGTAGAAGTCCATAGCGATTTTTACCATCGCAGCACCGGTGCGTTTACCGTTACGTGTCTGCAAGAACCAGAGCTTGCCCTCCTGAACGGTGAACTCCATATCCTGCATATCTTTGTAGTGGTCCTCCAAGCGTGTCTGGATAGCGTCGAGCTCCTTATAGATTTCGGGCATAGCCTCTTCCATTGAAGGATATTTTGATGCACGCTCCTCCTCGCTGATGTTCTGCAAAGCAGCCCAACGCTGAGAACCGATCTTTGTAATCTGCTGAGGTGTGCGGATACCTGCAACAACGTCCTCACCCTGCGCGTTGATAAGATACTCTCCGTTGAAGAGATTCTCGCCGGTAGCAGCATCGCGAGAGAAGCAAACACCTGTAGCAGATGTGTCGCCCATGTTACCGAATACCATTGCCTGAACCGAAACGGCTGTTCCCCACTCATCGGGAATTTTCTCCATACGACGATAAAGGATAGCGCGCTCGTTATTCCAAGACTCGAATACTGCGCACACAGCACCCCAAAGCTGCTCATAAGCGTCGGTGGGGAAGTCTTTGCCTGTCTGTGTCTTCACAGCAGCCTTGAACTTCTTAACGAGGTCCTGCAAAGCCTCTACGCTGAGGTCCTTGTCGAGAACAACGCCCTGTTCCTCTTTAACCTTTTCTATGATAGCCTCAAACGGGTCAATCTCCTCTTTGCTTGTGGGTTTCATGCCGAGAACCACGTCACCGTACATCTGCACGAAACGGCGGTAAGAGTCCCACGCGAATTTGGGATTGCCTGTCTTTGCAGCAAGACCCTCAACAACGATGTCGTTAAGACCGAGGTTAAGGATTGTGTCCATCATACCGGGCATTGAAGCACGGGCACCTGAACGTACAGAAACCAACAAGGGGTTTGCAGGGTCGCCGAATGTTGAGTTCATCAAAGTCTCAATGTTCTTTACTGCGGCCTGAACCTCTGCTTTGAGAAGTTCGATAACCTGCTCTCTGCCGAGTTTGTAGTACTCGTTACAAACGTCGGTTGTAATGGTAAATCCGGGAGGAACGGGAATGCCGATAAGGTTCATTTCTGCCAAGTTGGCACCTTTACCTCCTAACAAATTTCTCATTGACGCGTTACCTTCAGCAAGACCGTTACCAAAGGTATAGACTCTTTTGTCTGCCATAAATTTTTTGAGTTTATTGTTTGTTGATAAATAAAAATATGTAACTAATTCACTAATTGCAGGAGAGGGTTTCTTAGCCGCAGTCCTAACTAATTTGCAAATATAAGAAAAATGTTTGTAATGCGAAATTTATCGCTTAAAATATCACTTGTAATATTAAAATTTTAAGTTATTACGTTAAAAATGCCGATAATCGGGAAAATAGATGTAATTTTGCCGATAGTGAGAAATATGCAATTATACAAAGATAGATGGCAAGAAAGAAAAAAGAGCTCCCTTTGCTGGAGCAGATAGAGATAACGGGTGTGGCTGCCGAGGGTAAAGCTCTTGCGCGCGTGAATGATTTAGTGGTGTTTGTCCCTTTTGTGGTTCCCGGCGACGTGGTCGATTTGCAGGTGAAACGCAAGAAACACAGTTATGCCGAGGCCGAGGCTGTGAAATTTCATAAATATTCGCCCGAACGTGCCACGCCTTTCTGCAAGCACTATGGCGTTTGCGGTGGTTGCAAATGGCAGTGCCTTGCCTATGAGCATCAGTTGAAGTATAAGCAGCAGCAGGTGGTTGATGCGCTCACCCGCATAGGCAAGGTGGAGTTGCCCGACGTGCTCCCCATCCTGGGTTCCGAAAATACCCGTGCCTATCGCAACAAACTCGAATTTACATTCAGTAACAAACGCTGGCTCACATGGGAAGAGGTTGCGCAAGGTGTGAAATATGATAATATGGACGCGCTTGGTTTCCATATCCCAGGAGCTTTTGACAAGGTTCTCGATATTGAGGAGTGTGGTCTGATGTGCGACCTTAACAACCGCTTGCGCAATGCCATAAGGGATTTTGCGCATAGCGAGGGAGTGCCCTTCTTCGATCTTCGTTCACAAACAGGTGTGTTGCGCAATATAATGATAAGAACCTCCACCACAGGAGAGGTGATGCTGCTTGTGCAAGCCAAAATAACTACCGACGAGGAGATGGAGCAACTAAACAAGGTGCTTGCCTTTGTGGGTGAAACATTCCCCGAGGTAACCTCTCTGCTATATGTTGTGAATAATAAATGCAACGATACATTCGGCGATTTGGAGGTGCACACTTTCAAGGGTACCGATGTTATTTATGAGGAGATGGAGGGATTGCGTTTCAAGGTGGGGCCCAAATCTTTTTATCAAACCAACAGCGCACAGGCCTATAATCTGTATAAAGTGGCACGCGATTTTGCGGCACTCACCGGCAATGAGGTTGTCTATGACCTCTATACCGGCACGGGTACTATTGCCAATTTTGTTGCGGGCAAGGCAAAAAAGGTTGTAGGCATCGAGTATGTCGAGGACGCTATAATAGATGCCCGTGTCAATGCCACGCTTAACGGCTTCGATAATCTCACATTCTTTGCGGGCGATATGAAGGATATTCTCACTCGCGAGTTTATCAATGAGCATGGTCGCCCCGATGTCATCATCACCGACCCACCGCGTGCAGGAATGCATAATGATGTGATAGATACAATACTTTTTGCCGCGCCCCGCCGCATTGTTTATGTGAGCTGCAACCCGGCAACCCAGGCGCGCGACCTCTCGTTGCTCGATTGCGACTACAAAGTAACCGCCGTTCAGCCTGTGGATATGTTCCCTCATACTCATCATGTGGAAAATGTAGTGCTTCTCGAAAGAAGATAGTTATTTGTAAATAATATTCATATAATATTATGCGTAGAAATATAAAAAGCCTGCTCACTTTTAATGTAACAGCAGAGGTGCAACTAATAGCGTTCATAATGGAGAAAATGCACGGTATCAGCCGTAATCGTGCAAAGGCTCTGATTACCAACCGTGTGGTGCTTGTGGATAATAAAATAACCACTCACCCTCTCACCATTCTCAGGCCCGGGCAGGTTGTCCAGCTCGACCGCTCCAAGCATAAGATGTCGTTCCGCAGCAATAATCTCGATATTGTTTATGAGGATCCTTATCTGCTTGTCATCGACAAACGAGCAGGGCTGCTATCTATGAGTAACAATACCCGCCAGGAGACCGTGCAGACTGTGCTTAACCGCTATCTTGAAAAGGGTGGTGGGCGCAATACCTCGCATCTTGTCCATCGTCTCGACCGTGACACCTCGGGGCTTATGGTCTATGCCAAGGATATAAAGACCCAGCAGTCTCTTGTGGAGGGCTGGCAACAGCTTGTAACCGACCGTCGTTATGTGGCGTTGGTGCAGGGCGTGCTCGAAAATCCTCATGGGAAGGTGGAGTCGTGGCTCACCGAGGATAAACGCTTTATTACCCATTCGAGCCCGGTTGATAATGGCGGAAAGTTTGCGGTAACCCATTATAATGTGTTGCAGGATAATGGCAAATACTCATTGGTGGAGTGTGAGCTGATGACAGGGCGCAAAAATCAGATTCGTGTGCATATGGCAACATTGGGGCACCCGGTGGTGGGCGACCATAAGTATGGCAGCACCGATGACTCTATTCGTCGCCTTGGTCTGCATGCCTATATGCTCTGTTTCCGTCACCCCGTGAATGGAAAACTATTGCGTTTTGAAACTCCCATACCTGCATGTTTTGAGAATCTCCTGAATGATAAGTAATAGGGTAGGCTGTCTGTTGGTGCTTCTTCTGCTGTTTGCGCCTCTTTTTCTGCGCGCGGCAGATGATTGCGGGCAATCGTCTTGTGATACGGTTTTCGTATTCAAAAAGATGCCTGCCGATACGGCTGTGACGAGGAAGGTGGCAAGGAAACCCGTGAAGAAAGCGGCTGCATCAAAAAAGAAGACAGTAACAAAGAAAAAATCCGTTGCAAAGAAACAGGTTAAGTCTAAGATCGATTCCGTGAAATTTACTCCCGTGCGTTACTCCTTGGGCGACCGCGTGCTGATGCGTGGCGATTCGGGTGCCGATGTAAAGAAACTCGCCGAGATTATGGTGAAACAGCTGTATATGGAGGAAACCTCCGTTATTTATACAAAAGACGGGGGAGTGCTGTACGATGGCGAGCTTGTGAGAGCTGTAAAGCTCTTTCAAAAAGTATCAGGCTTGTATGACGATGGCATGGTGGGGGAGACTACCATTAAGGCATTGCGCAAGGTACATAGGTGGCGGCGGACATCTAAATAAGATAAAGCGACGCAAGTGCAGCTGCGCTTGCGTCGTCTTGTTTCATTTTATGCTATTGTAAATTCCACGCTTTTTTATCAATAGTGCTTTCTACCGCATCTTCCAATTTGTCGTTGAGGTTGCAGAAGAAATCTATTTCTGTAAACTCCTCAAGCTTGTCTATTGTGATGGCGTAATCGGCAACACTGCCACTGTGGCTGTTCTTGTGCTCGAACAAAAAGGCGATTCCGTAATACTTTGCGTCTTTCAAGCGCAGCAGTGCCATGAAATAGTAATTGGGGACCGTGGGGCAGGTGTCTTTGCTGTAGTATTGCCCATCGGCAATGGTGCCTCCCTTTACCACATAAAGAGTATCGGCAAAATTGGGGTTACAGCCCCAGCCGCTGCCTTCCTCGTTTATCATGTATTCAAGGTCGTTCCATATCCCGGTGTTGAATCTCCCGAGCTGTGGCGACATGTTTGACATGTAAAAAGTCTGTTCGTTGGCTTCTCTTGAATATACGCGGTCGTATGATGCTACAAGATGCCCACGCTGAAAACCATTCTTGTTTATCTGTTCCGAGGTCATTGTATATTTGCCTATGTAATCAGGGTCGGGCTGGAAATTATCACTCCTGCCTACTTTCTTGTTGCGGTTGCTTTTATCAAAGGTGAATGCCACCCATCGGGAATGCTGGCGCACACTGTTGAATGATATGCTGTATGTGATATTTTCTTTTCCATCTACGATTGTTGTGCGTGTGAGGAAGTAATCGTCGTCGTTAAGGCGCGGCATCTCCACCCGGTGCGCATATTTCTCTCCGCCCATGTTGGCGTTCTTGTTTGCTTCGTTTTCGCCGCTCTCTGCATCATCACCTCCTGTGGTGGGTGGTGTTTGTGTGTCCTCTGTCGGGTCGTCCTCGCCGCCGATATCGCCGCCGGCACCATTTCCTCCCCCACAGGCGAGTACAATCACCGATGTTAGCAGTATGATAAATATCTTCTTCATAGCATTTAGTAGTATTAATAAGGTGGAATTAAATAAATTAGGCGGTTTGTCGATTTTTACAAACCTTAAGGGGCTATGCCAAATATCGCATTTTGACACAGCCCCTTATATTATATCTTAATATTGTAAACCCTAAATTACTTCTTGATTTTACCGTAGCGGCTCATGAACTTATCAACACGACCTGCTGTATCCACAAGCTTGGCTTTACCTGTGTAGAAGGGGTGAGAAGTGTTAGAAATCTCAAGCTTGATGAGGGGGTAAGTCTCGCCCTCGAACTCGATAGTCTCCTTTGTGTTGCAAGTTGACTGTGAAAGGAAGCAATCGCCGTTTGACATATCTTTGAAAACAACGGGGCGATATCCTGCGGGATGAATGTCTTTTTTCATTATCGTAATGTTTATTAAATTTTTATTTGCTGGTAACAAAAAATGTGTGTAATGGCTTTCGAGGTGCAAAGGTAATATAAATGCTTTAATTAGCAAAATTTTGTGCTCACTTTTTCTTGAAAATTTACTTTGAAAGAAAACGTGCAGAGTCTATCAGCAAGTGCAATGTTGCGAAATAACTTTTTAACAACTCTCTTTTGGTGTTAAAAAGTTAAAAAAATGAGTTGAAAGTTAAACGTTTTTTTATTTTCCCTTGTGGATTAATGACATTTTCTATAACTTGCCACTGCTTATCCGTAATGATGGTTGATGGCTTCTTGGAATCAATTATTAAAAAATGAATTACATTGTGAATGCCTATTATAAAATCTTTTATAACGATGTCTCTATTGAAAATATATACTGATGATTTACAAATAGCAAAGGCCTTGATAAAAAGAGATGAAAAGGTGACGCGAGCATATTTCTATAAGCAGTGTTATCCTCTGTTCAAGTCGATATATGATAATTATCATACAGATTGTAATTCCTGTATGGAGTTCATTAATGAGATTTATATAGTAATCCTTGCTCCCAATAAAAGTACAGGAAAGTGTCAAATGGATAATTTTAGAGGAGAAAGTACATTAACCTCATGGCTGAAATCGGTTTGTCTTTTTTATTGCTACAACAAATACCAGCGTAAAATTAAAATGCCAATATTAGAACAAATTCCGGATCCAAATGATGAGAAATATGACAACGCTGATAGACTGTTTGATTTAGGTAGTTCTAATGAAATAAACCTTGATAATATCAACAGAGAAGATATAGCCAAGATTCTTGGTCTCATGCCTAATAAACGTTATGCAGAGTTAATACGGCTACGCTACTTAGACCAAAAAAGTAATGATGAGGTTGCGTGTATAATGAATGTTGATATGGATAATTATTATAATTTACAATTACGCGCAAAAGTTCAATATAAAAATATTTTTAGAAAGGAGGAGCAGTATGGATAAGTTATTTCTTCCCCCTATTAGTGTAGAACAATTTGCGGCATACTTGGATGGAAATCTTTCCAAGGACGAGATGTTGCGGTTTGCAGATTTAGCGTCTAATAATGAGGATATAGCACATCTTCTTGATGCAAACTCTGCAGTGAATGAAACACTCTTGAGTTATGATAATATGGACAATTTGTTGCCTGAGGAAATTTCCAATATGGATTTTGAACTGCCCGACCTTGAAAATGTAGAAAATTTTAAGGTAGAAGATGATAGTTTTTTAGAAAACAACAATCTATATCAACAAGAAGAGTCTTGTGAGGGTGCCGATATTATTGATGAAGTTTTCAATGATATGGATATAGAGTACGCAGACGATATGGACATAGATGTAAATGATATAGATATTTTAGATATGTTTGATTAATTCAGAAAGATTATGAACAATGCTTTTACACTTTATGGTGAACCCGCCAGCAATATAGTTTCTGATTATGTAAGACAGCAGTATAAAGATACTTGTGCGATTAAGTCGCAGCAGTTAATACTTGAAAAGTTTGGTATAAATCTGACGGAAGAACAATTACGATGTGAGGCAATGACTTATGGCTGGTATACCCCCGGAGAAGGAACCTCTATGCAGGATGTGGGCAAACTGTTGGAACTGCATGGAGTGACTACTAATCAATATGTAAATGGGAATATATATAATTTGGTTAATGAATTGGCACAAGGACATTGTGTTATCATGGGGGTTGACTCCGGAGAGTTGTGGCACTATGGTTTTTTTGAGAGGGTCGAAGACAAATTTCTTGGAGGTGAAAGGGCTGATCATGCTCTTATAGTAAGTGGGATAGATACTTCAAATCCTAATGATGTCAAAGTAATCATTACCGATCCCGGGACGGGAGATTTATGTAAGGAATATTCATTCGCTCAATTTATTGATGCTGCCCAAGATTCAAATTTCTTCATGGTAACTACGGAAGCCCCGGAGCCCAATATTTTCAACAACTTTGGGTCCGATACCCAGCACCTGCCTTATATAGGCGATATGTCATATTCATATTTTCGCGACCATTATGCGTTTTTGCATCACGTCGACAGTGTCGATTTGAAATCTTTCCAGGATGCTGTAAATGATGATATGTATGACCGGGTTCTGAATGATGCCCTGCCAAATGATAGTGATGATTATTCTCTTTATGAAGATACTATTGTTGATGAAAATGAGATAGATGAGATAGATGAGATATTTGACGATATGGATTTCTTAACAATCTAAATAAGATTAATATGATAGATGATGTTTTTCTTGAAGATGATGGCTTTAATGCAGATGATGCGGAAACTTTAGCCACCTTCTCTATTATGCCTGATGAACAATATTTGTCTTTCGATGACGATTCTTTTATGAATGAAGTAATAAACGAGTATCATCACAATACAGATAATATAACATTTTGTGGACGTAATACATTGCCACCTGATGCAAATTCTGATGGCTATGTCCCTAATGGAAGTCAAGAATTGGCTTCAACAATTTCAGATATAAAAAGAACCTTCAAACTATATTCCAAAAATGGACACGCGTATGTGCTGTACAATGGAAACTACTATAGGGTAGATGGTTCCGGAATAGTTGTGATTGGTGGTGTAAAATATGATAAAATATAAAATTAAGCAAAATGAAAGTATTAAAAGAATTACAGGAATTGATACAACTGTATTTGAACGATTTTTGGAATGTCCTAAAGGATAAGAAAAAGAAAGAATTAGATGAGGCTCTCATTGAGCAGGGCAATAGCGAGGAAGAAAAAATGCTCATAGCCGAGCAATGTGCCGAAATTGACCTGGAACACGATTTAATGGAAGAACTGCAGGCCTCGAAAGAGGATCCGGGAACTTGGATGGAGAAGAAAATAGAAGAAACTGTGAGGGAAATTAATCCCGATGCAACCCCGGAAGATATTGAATTGGTGACGAATAGTGTTGCCGACTCTATGGAAAGGGAAATAGGGGAACAGGCCGATGAATTAGCAGAAGAAGCTGCTATGATAGTTGAAGACGGAAAAAAAATAAGGGAGGAATATTGTTATGACACAACGCAATTTCAATAAATTGGGAAACGTGCAGGCTGCAATGGACACTCTGCGAATGTATAACAGCTTTGTGCTATTTCCGGCTACCAATGATATACTACAAAATCCCGCATTAGAGCATTATTTTAATAGTCCACTTGATGACCCTATAGAACGTAAAATAGAAAAAATTATTTGTGTGTCTGCCATTCGTGCCGTGTATGATAATCCTAATATCCCTAAGATGAACAAGGAGCATGCAGCAAAGGCCACAGCACGTGGATTGCGCGCAGCCTTGCAGATGGCAAAGTTGGAATATAAAGCATCTTCCAAAGAACTGTCCGTATTGGAGTACAACAAACGCAAGCGCAGTAATATTATAGTTAGAAAAGCGGCAAAGGTAAAAAGAGCAAAATCGCTGTTGAAGAATCTTGCCGTAACGGCATTGGCTACTGCGGTGGCCGGTCCTGTGGGGGCAAGTGTTGCGGTGGGTATGCGCATTGTCGGACCATTCTTGCCCGACAAAGTTAAGACTGGTGTTGAGAGGTGCATTAACAGTGCCAAGGAAAAAGCTTACAAAGTGTTGAATGACACAGTTAAGGCTGTTAAAAAAACATACGAAGTATTCAAATCCACGGAAGTGGGCAAGAAAGTAGAAAATGCCATCAATGCAGTTAAGCCCTATGTAACAAAGGTAATAGATAAAGCAGATAAAGTTGTAACAAAAATTAAAGACTGCGCCAAAAGTTTTTGGGCTAGGCTGTCTACTTGAAAATAAAGAATAAAATGAAACACGAATTTGAAACACAACTTACTACCGCCCTGCTAAGTTGTCCCATTGTCTATATTCCGCATTTCCATTACGAACTGCTTGATGCGACGCTTGCAGGCATACTGAATTATGAATGTGAGCATCGAACCATAGGTTTAGATAACGAAGTCATCATAGAATATGATGCTGGCAGGAATATCGTTGTCGATTTTGAAAACAAAGATCTAAATGATAACTTTCCCGGTTACAGCGATGCTGTAGAACTCATCACTGATTTTGTAACAGGCAGGTTGGTAAATGAAGGCATACTGCTGCTTAAAAATTTTGCAGAACAAATGCGTGAAAAGGAAATACAAAGTCTTTTGGCGCAATTTGCAGCACAATATGAGCGTGGGGAGGTAGATTCACTGAACACTGTGATTATTATGTCTCCCCGGCCTTTAAGTTCCATTCCTTTGGAAATAAGTCGCTATGTGACAGCTATAGATATCACAGCTCCAATGGAGAAGGAAATAATGGAGGAGGTGAACCGTATTCCTATTTCGGAAAGGAATAAAGGGCAGGAAGAGGAACTGCGCATTGATTTATGCCACACATTGCAAGGGTTGCAGATGTATGAGATAAGGCAGATTCTCCATTCTGCGTTGATACGCACCGGAGGGCGACTTTCTGCCAAGACAAAGCAATTGGCATTGGAAGAGAAAAAGAGCATCGTGCGCAAGTCGGGAGTAATTGAAGTTATCGACACCGATGTAACCTTTAAGCAGATAGGTGGATTGGGTATATTAAAAGATGACCTAACGCGAAAAGCAAATATCTATCGTAATCTTTCGCTTGCACAGAAGTATCATGTGGCATTGCCTAAGGGCGTGTTGATTATCGGAATGCCCGGTTGCGGTAAGAGTATGATTGCAAAGTCCATTGCCAGCGAATTTGGTGTATCGCTGCTAAGGCTTGATATAAATCGCCTTATGGGGCAGTATGTTGGTCAGAGTGAGGAGAATTTGCGCAATGCGCTATCTACAGCTGAGGCTGCTCATCCTTGTGTCTTATGGATTGACGAGATTGAGAAAGCCTTTGCCGGTTCCAATGGTCAGAACAATGATATGTTGGTTATGCGCCTTATGGGGCATTTTCTTACTTGGATGCAAGAACGCAAGACCCCTGTTTATATTGTGGCGACAGCCAATGACGTAATGCGCCCCGAGTTTATGCGCAAAGGGCGCTTCGATGAAGTTTATTTTGTAAATTTCCCCAACGAGGAAGAGCGCGAGCAAATCTTTGATATGAAAATAGCTCCCTTTGAAAAGGATGAGGAAAGCATCTTCGACTTCTCGGAAGTAAAAGATAAAAAGAATATAATTGAAAAAATGTGTGGTGATTACGGGGGATTTTCGGGTGCCGAGATAGAAAGCGTGGTGAATACAGTGATAGAGAAGAAGTTTCTGGAATATGTTAATATTTTGTCCGACAATAAAAACCGGGTTCCGGTAAAAATCAAATTGAACGAGCAAGATTTCATTCGCGAGAGTGAAGCAATTAAAGATGCTGTTATGGCTAATCAAAAGAGTTGTGAATATGAACAATACAACAAGAATAAACAACAACCCAAAAACGAACAAGCCTGGACTAATATTGAGCGCATAAAAGCTATGCAGGAGAAATATAAATTTAAGCTTGCTACACATGTGAATAAGGACGTAAAATAATAAGCAGTTATGAGTAAGATATTGTATATCGGCAATCGATATTGCCGTACATTGGAAGAGTTGCGAAGCTATTTCGCCGATATATCATCAAATGAGGATTCTCTTTATGACGAGTTGCTCACACTCCAGCTCGATGGACAGATAGTACAATGGTTAGAGGAGGGGGCGGAAGAAGAAAAAATCTTGGCAACCAAAATAAAGAATCTGCCTGCTGAACTCACTCATAAGGATTTAATGGAAAAGTTGGCAGAAATTCTCACAAACAAGAACATGTGCTATAACATAAATCTATCCTCATATGTTGATTTGAAGGAAGTTACGTATGCTCAGATTGGACAATCCTATACAAGGATTGATAAAGGAACAGCACTGGTTATAAATAAAGAGAAAATGGGTGCCCCTTTGCATCTGAGGTTAACCTTTAAGGTTGTCAATCCAGGGTTAGAGACCTTTCGCTTGAAAACAACACTGAACAGGAATGAAACCGGGATAGAAGAAGTGTGCGGGGATTTGTGCTTGAATAATGAACCTGTAGGCAAGGAGATAGTTTTTTCTATTGACATTAATACGAAATCATTGCAGGATGACGCAGCTTTATATTCACTCGAAGTTGCAGATGGGAACAGAATCTTGTTTTCTGCACGGCTATCCTTGCCCAGTAGTGGTATTTACAAAGTGAATGACGTGGAGTTCAAAATGATTAAAGTCGATGGAGGGCGTTTTCTGATGGGTTCATCTGATTATAGTAATGCAAGGGAGCATTGGGTAAACCTTACAGAATACTTCATTGGTGAAACTGTAGTTAAACAGGCTTTGTGGCAGGCTGTAATGGAAGATAATCCTTCCCAGTTTAGAGGCGACGAACTGCCTTCCCAGTTTAGAGGCGACGAACTGCCTGTGGTGTGTGTGAGTTGGATAGAGTGCCAAAAGTTCATTTCCAAACTGAACGAGGCTGTGAAGGAACAATTACCTCCGGGCAAGCAGTTCAGATTACCCACTGAGGCGGAATGGGAGTTCGCTGCTCGGGGAGGGGTGAAAAGTGAAAGACATAAGTACAGCGGCAGCGATAATATAGATGAGGTGGCATGGTATGGCGGTAACAGCAGCAGCCGCACCCACGATGTAAAAACCAAGCGGCCTAACGAGCTTGACATTTACAATATGAGTGGCAATGTGTGGGAGTGGTGTCAGGATTGGTATAGTGACAACTATGAGAGCAATGAGCAAAACGACCCTACCGGTCCTGTCTCTGGCTCTAGCCGTGTGTATCGTGGTGGCAGCTGGTACGGCAGTGCAGACTGCTGCCGTGTAGCGTACCGTTACCACTATACGCCCGACTATGGCTACAGCAATCTCGGCTTCCGCCTCGTTCTTCGGTAAAATGTCGCGATGCTTTTTGTTATCACTTGCACATAATGCAAGAGAAAATAATAAATACTATGAGTAAGCTAAAGGCGGAACAAATTAAGAGTTCCGCCAAAGGCTTACGAATAGTATTGGCAAAAATGAAAATCAGTTTATAAGGCAGAATTAAATAACATGAGTTCAAAATAAAGTTCTTTTTTTACATTTAATTTGCGCTAAATATTTTAATAAGAATAAATTATGCAACTACGTTTCTTTACAATACCCTGTGTTGGCGGGGAACAGATTGAGGGTGAACTTAATCGCTTTCTTGCCGGTCAAAAAGTGTTGACAGTGGATCGACAGGTTGTGGATTACAATGGTACTCCTTGCTGGGCTTGCTGTGTGAGCTATATCCCTTCATCGCATAGTTCCTCAATAGAAACCAAAGAGCGTGAAAAGGTGGACTATAGGATGATACTTAGTCCCGAAGCTTTCGAGAAATTCTCTCGTATGCGCATGGTTCGAAAGCAACTTGCAATAAATGATGCAGTACCTGCATATTCTGTATTTACCGATGCAGAATTGGCAGAGATGACTAAACTGGAGACCATCGACCAATCTTCATTGCAAACAATTAAGGGTATTGGTGCCAAGCGTGTCGAAAAGTTTGGTGTGGCATTCTGCGAAGGCTATAACAAACTGCTCTCGGAAGAAGAAACCATACAATGAAACGTGTTGGTAACTTGATGCCGCAAATTGCCGATTTTGACAACTTGCGACTTGCCTGCTATAAAGCACTACGTGGTAAACGTCACAATCATGAGGTAAAACGATACATGTCTGAACTGGATAAAAACCTAAGTAAACTGCAATCTCAGTTTTTAACGGGAGCGATTGAGGTTGGAGGCTACCGCGCATTCAAGATATTCGATCCCAAAGAACGAAACATATGTGCGACGCCATTTTCCCAGCGTGTTATGCATCATGCTTTGATGAATGTGTGTCATAGCTACTTCGACCGTAGGCTGATTTATACTGTCTGCTCTTCGCGATTGGAAAAAGGTATATATGTTGCTATAGATGTTGCGCGTCGTGCCATGTTGCGCTATGATTATGTGGCTAAATTAGATGTGCGAAAATACTATGATACTATAAATCACAATATATTGAAAGCGCAGTTGCAAAGAATGTTCAAAGATAAAATCCTTCTCAGAATTTTTAACTCTATTATCGACAGCTATCATACAGAACCGGAGTGTGGCCTTCCTATAGGTAATCTCACCAGCCAGTATTTTGCCAATCACTACCTTTCTTCGCTCGACCATTACGCCAAAGAGGTGCTGCATGTTCCAGCCTATGTTCGCTATATGGATGATATATTGCTGATGGATAGCAACAAGGAACATCTCATTTCTTGTTGTCATGAGCTGTCGGAGATTGTCTCTACAAAATTAAAAGTGGTATTTAAACCGATTCTGTTGAATAAAACAACTCAATATACGCCATTCCTTGGCTATCGCATAAAGTCGCATGTTATTGCTCTTGGTGGTCGTGCCAAGCGTCGCTATTGCAAAAAAGTGGCATTGTATGAAAGTTTAAGAGAAAAGGGGGTGATGGGAGAGACAGAATGTCGCATACGTCTTCAAACTCTCACGGCATTCACAGAACGTGCTTACAGTAAAAAATATAGGATGCGAGTCCTGAATAAGGTAGGGGGTTGCAAGGCTCTAACCGAGTGAATCGTGGTGGCAGCTGGAACAACAATGCAGACAACTGCCGTGTAGCGTACCGTAACAACAATACGCCCGACAATAGCAACAGCAATCTCGGCTTCCGCCTCGTTCTTCAGCATTATGTGCAAGTGATGACGGAGCGATCATCGCGACATTTTACAAATCTCCTTCCCACTGCTTCTTGAGGCAGTAAAAAGAACGGTCGGCGTACCGTCTGCGGTAGCATCAGTAGTAGGAAATGTTAATATAGGTTTCCGAAATTTATGCTGCCGCTTTTTGTGTGTCCGGTTTTCAAGGTCGGTACTTCTTCTCTATAGAATAAGTGTCGTATGTTATGATAACTTTTTACTCCACATACAGCACCAGGCCTTTGAGGTATTCGCCCTCGGGGTGGTATATGTTCACGGGGTGGTCGGCGGGCTGGGTGAGTTGGTGCAGAATGCGCACGTTGCGTTTTGCCATTGCGGCGGCGGTGAACACTGCGGTGCGGAAATTTTCTTTGCTCACCACCTGCGAGCAGGAGAATGTGAAGAGTATGCCGCCGGGTTGTATCTTTTCAAGTGCTTTTGCGTTGAGGCGGCGGTAGCCTATGAGGGCGTTGCGCAGCGAGTCGCGGTGCTTGGCAAAGGCGGGTGGGTCCAGGATTATGAGGTCGTAGTTGTTGCCCATGCGCTCCAGATAGTCGAAGGCGTCCTCGGCAAATGCGGCGTGGCGCGGGTCGTCGGGGAAGTTTATCGCTACGTTGGCGTTTGTGAGGTCTATGGCTTTTGCCGAGCTATCTACCGAGTGCACCACCTCGGCGCCGCCTCGCAGGGCGTAGATGCTGAAGCCGCCTGTGTAGCAGAACATGTTGAGCAGTTTGCGACCTTTGGCGTATTTTTCGAGCAGGGAGCGGTTCTCGCGCTGATCGACAAAGAAGCCGGTTTTCTGCCCGCGTATCCAGTCTATGTGGAATTTCAGCCCATATTCTGTGGATATGTTGCTTGCGTTGCCGCCCATTATGTAACCGTTCTCTTTGCTTATGTCTGCTTTGTAGGGGAGGGTGGTCTCCGATTTGTAATAGATGTTTTTGAGTTTGTCGCCAAGCACTGTTTTCAGTGCTTCGGCTACATCGTCGCGGTTCACATGCATTCCCACGCTGTGTGCTTGCATCACCGCTGTTTCGCCGTAGATGTCTATGATGAGCCCGGGGAGGCTGTCGCCCTCGCCGTGTACAAGGCGGTAGGTGTCGTTGTCGGGGCGCGATGCCACGCCTGTGCTGCGGCGCAGGTCGTATGCGGTGGCTATGCGGCGGTGCCAGAAGCTTTTGTCTATCGGTTCGTCCTCAAAAGTGAGCACGCGCACGGTGATGCTGCCCACCTGTACATGTCCGCGGGCTATAAATTCGCCGCTGTGGGTATATACGGTTACAATTTCGCCCTCATCGGGGTTGCCGTTGATGCGTTGAATGGCTCCCGAAAATATCCACGGGTGAAAGCGTTTGAGCGATTCTTCTTTGCCACGTTTGAGAATTACCGATTTTTCCATCTTTGTTTATGATCTGATTTGGGGTTAAAACCCTGCAATTTTATTGCAGCTACTTTGGTTTGTATAAATTTTATGTTTTGCTTTGTCATTCCGAACGTATGTGAGGAATCTCAGAAGCTATTGGAAAGAGATACTTCACTGCGTTCAGTATGACAAAACTTTAGTTTGTTTTAAAACTATAAACTTTAGTCCATCTGTGGTTTATTTTATCTTGTTCTTGTCAATCTGTTCTAATTGCTTGTATATTTTGAGGCATGCCCACGCGTCGGTGGCTGCGTATAGCTTTTGTTTGTCGGTGAGTACATCTGTCTCCCAGTTGGTAAGTTGCTGGCTTTTTGAGATTTTCTCTCCAAAGATTATTGCATATATCTTTTGCAGGCTCATCTCTTCTATTCCGTAATTGCTTACATGTTTTTGCAGGTCGAAGAAACCGCCTGCCTTGAAGCGGCGACGGCGCGCGAGTGCCTGGTAGTCGTCGTGCAGCGATACTCCCACTTTTATGATGTTTTTGTTCTCGAGGAAGGCTGTCAGTGAGTCGGGGAGCCCTGTGCGGCATAGTCTTATGAGGAAACAGGTGTCGGCGGTGGATAGTTGCAGCAATGATACGTTGTATTGCACCCCTTTGCGGAACGAAGGGCGTGTTTCGGTATCTATTCCCACAATGCTTTCGCCGGCAAGAGCCTTCATCGCTTTGTCCACATCGCTTGCCGTGTCGATGGTTATTATGCGCCCCGGGTAGAGCAATGTGGGCATTTGGTTTATTTCGCTTTTTTCTATATGTGCATTAAAAATTGTCATTCTCGCTGTATTCGTCCTCCGGATTTGTGTTGTATGCTATTTCGTGCAGGGCACGTTGTGTGTTCACCAATCGCTGCCCCCAGTATTGGCGGAAATTCTCTTTGCACTCTATGATGGCGTCGTGCATGGTCTCGTTTATGCCCACTTGGAAAAGGCATACAAAGTTCTTTACATCTTGATAGATGTCGGCAAGGTCCTCCGAGATGTTTTTGGTTATGGGGGTGTCGCTGTATTTCATCTCCTCCACAAATACATCGAGGTAGGTGTCTTTGTCGGCGAGAAGGTCGCTGATGGTTATGCGCAGCACCTCGTAACTGTCTTCTGAAACAAAATCTTCAAGCTCGTCTTCGCTCGCTCTTTCGTCGTCGGGGAGCATCTGGGCTTTTAAGTAGAGCAGTGGCAGAATTTTCAACATCGTCTCCACGAAATCTTTGCGGCTGTGTTCGCCGGCACGTTCTAAATAGCCGCAAAACTCGGCTGCAACAGTTACAAACTCAACGGTGTTGCGCATGAATACTATGTCTTTGCTCTCTTCCATTTTGGCTGCTTTGTTTTTTATTTTGTGAATTTGGCGCGAAGTTACAAAAAAATAGCGGAGCAAAGGAGCGTGGGTATCTATTTTTTTTATATCTTCGCAAAGTTTACCCGCATATATAATAAAAATATTATCTCTAATAGAATTATCCGAATTTAGGCTATGGCAAAAAAAACAAATACAACGCAAAATAAAAAACCTTCGTTTGTTCAAAAAGCAAAATACTTTTTGATGAACCCCACATTCTTGTTTATGCTGGGCTTGCTGATGGGTGCGACAGCTATATTTCTTTGCAGCTCATTCCTCTCCTTCTTCTCTTCGGGAGGTGCCGACCAAAGCTCGATAGATGTTGTCGGTGCGGTGGCGGACGCTGATGCTGTGGTGCAGAATGCGTCGGGCAAGGGTGGTGCCATTGTGGCAGATTTTTTGGTGAATGGCTGCTTTGGCTGGTCGTCGGTGCTCGTTATTCCTCTTTTTGTGGGGTTGATGCTGCGCCTGATGAATATATATCGCCCCAATCTGCTTAAATGGTTTCTTATATCTGTTTTTGGCGTTGTTTGGGGGTCGGTGTTTTTTGCGTTCACCCTTGGCTCTCTTTTCGAAGATAGCTTTATGTCGCCCGGTGGTCGTCACGGCGAAACTGTGGCAGCCTGGCTGCACAGCCAGATAGGGGTGGTGGGTGTAGTGCTTGTGCTCGCATTGTCCTTGATTGCTTTTATGACATACGTTACCCGCGATACAATCGCTTGGTTGCAGAATGTGTTTACATTCGGTTTTATACCAAAGAGCTCTCCTGTTGAGGGGGAAGAAGAGTCCGCTGCCGAGGAACCGGAACAGCCGATAGAGGAGCCCGAAGTTGTGGAGTTTGACGATGTGAAAGAAACTAAGGAGGAAAAAGAGACGGCTGAGTATAGCGGAGATGATGATTTCAGCGTAGATGTAGCCGGGGAAGATGAGGCTGCCGATGAGGAAGAGCAGCAGCCCACAGATGATGTCTCCGATGCTTTTGACAAGATGTCCGATAAAATTGCTGCCGAGGCTGCCGGCGATGGTAAGGATATTAAAATGGAGGTTGAGAGCGCCGATGGCGACAATGATATGGGTGGTAATATGTTGCGTCCCATTAATCCCAAAGACGAACTCAGCTATTATAAGCCTCCTACAATAGACCTTCTCGATAAATATGAGCAGACTGCACATTCCATTGATATGAATGAGCAGCAAGCCAACAAGAACAAGATTGTGGAGGTGTTGCGTAATTTTGATATAGAAATAAGTTCTATAAAAGCAACTGTTGGTCCCACAATTACGCTTTATGAGATTACTCCTGCCCCGGGCGTGCGCATCGGCAAGATAAAGAATCTCGAAGACGATATTGCAATGAGCCTTGCTGCGCTCTGTATTCGTATTATAGCACCTATCCCCGGTAAGGGTACGGTGGGTATAGAGGTGCCCAATGCTCACAAGCAGATAGTGCCCATGGCATCGTTGCTCAACAGTCGCAAATACAAAGAGACGGATATGGCTCTGCCGCTTGCGCTCGGAAAAACAATCTCAAACGAGGTGTTTATGGTGGATATGGCAAAGATGCCTCACTTGCTTGTTGCCGGTGCCACCGGTATGGGTAAATCTGTGGGCTTGAATGCGATTATCACCTCGCTTCTCTACAAGATGCACCCTGCCTATTTGAAGTTTGTGATGGTTGACCCCAAAATGGTGGAGCTCAGCCTCTATAATGTTCTTGAGAAACACTTCCTTGCCAAGCTTGAGGGAGAGGACGAGCCTATTATTACCGATGTGAACAAGGTGGTGCGCACTCTTAAATCGCTTTGTGTGGAGATGGACAGCCGTTATCGCCTGTTGCAGATGGCTATGGTGCGCTCGGTTAAGGAGTATAACGAGAAATTCCTGAATAAAGAGTTGCTGCCCACAAAAGGGCATCGTTTTATGCCCTATATTGTGGTGATAATTGATGAGTATGGTGATTTGATGATGACCGCAGGGCGCGAGGTGGAGCAGCCTATTGCCCGCATCGCTCAAAAGGCGCGTGCCGTGGGTATTCACATGATTATTGCAACACAGCGCCCCACAACCAATATTATTACAGGTACTATTAAGGCGAACTTCCCCGCGCGTATGGCGTTCCGTGTAATATCGGTTGTTGACTCGCGCACAATTCTCGACCGTCAGGGTGCCAACCAGTTGCAGGGGCGCGGCGATATGCTATTCCTTGCCGGCAACGACCCCGTGCGTGTGCAGTGTGCTCTTGTTGAAACAAAAGAGGTTGAGCGTGTGTGTGCTCATATTGCAAAGCAGCAGGGGTATCCCACAGCATATATCCTGCCCGAGCCTGATGAGGCTCCCACCGATGGTGGTGGCTCTTCTTGCGGGTCTCTCACCTCGGACAAGCTCGACCCGCTGTTTGCTGAGGCTGCTCGCATTGTTGTCATACATCAGCAGGGTTCCACATCTCTCATTCAGCGCAAGCTGAACGTTGGCTTTAACCGTGCGGGTCGCATCATGGATCAGCTCTGCCAGACCGGGCTTGTGGGCGAGCAGGAGGGTAGCAAACCTCGTCAGGTGCTTTGTGCCGATGAGGCCGATTTGGAGTTCCGCTTGAAACAGCTTATACAGTAATATATAAATAGGTAATATATAGTATGAGAAAAATAATAATATTCTTCTTGCTTCTGCCTCTTGCGGTTTTTGCGCAAGAAAAGAGCGCGGTTGCTCTGCTCGAGGATGCAATTAAGAAGATAGAGGCAGATGCAGCGGTGCAGATGACCTTCTCCTATTCGGTGTTCGACGCGGGTGGTGCAGAACTGTTTACCGACGATGGCAGCCTTAAGCTCGATGGCAAGCGTTACGCGCTCTTGTTGTCGCCCATGAAATTGTGGTGCGATGGAGAAACGCAGTGGAGCTATATGTCGCAGGTGAATGAGGTATATATAACCGATGCCGATAGCGACGAAGCGCAAGTGTATAATCCTGTCTATCTTATGGGGTTGTATAAAGAGGGCTACAGCTGCTCGGTGAAAAAAAATGGTAAAATGAACGTGATAACATTGCTTGCCACCGGTGAGGAACAAAATTTTGAGAAGGTAGTCCTTTCGTTAGATGAAAAGACCCTGCAACCAACCGCAATGTCTATGTTCATCGCAGGGCAAGGATATACAAATGTGGCAATAACATCATATAAGCGCGGGTGCGATTTTGACAAACGTGTTTATGTGTGTCCGTTGGAGGATTTTCCCACTGCCGAAATTGTTGATATGAGATAAACTAAATTATATAATTATGGAAAAAACTAAATGCTTGGTAATTGGTTCCGGTCCTGCCGGATATACAGCGGCAATATATGCTTCGCGTGCAAATTTGTCGCCTGTTCTCATTGAGGGTATCCAGCCCGGTGGGCAGCTCACTCAAACAACTGTGATAGAGAACTTTCCCGGCTTCCCGCAAGGAATAACCGGCCCCGAACTTATGGATAATATGCGTAAGCAGGCTGTGAACGTGGGTGCCGATGTGCGTTCGGGCAGTGTTGTGGAGGTGGATTTTGAGGTGTCTCCATATAAAATAACTCTCGACAATGGTTCTGAGATTGAGGCTGAAACTGTTATTGTGGCTACCGGTGCGGCTGCAAAATATCTTGGAATATCAGATGAGGTGAAATATCAAGGAATGGGTGTGAGCGCATGCGCTACATGCGACGGCTTCTTCTATCGTAAAAAAGTTGTTGCCGTGGTGGGTGGCGGTGATACCGCTTGTGAGGAGGCAAACTATCTTGCATCACTCGCAGCAAAGGTGTATCTGATCGTTCGCAAGCCTTATCTGCGTGCTTCAAAAGCAATGCAGGATAGAACACTTGCCAATCCCAAAATCGAGGTGCTCTTTGAGCATAATACTCTTGGCTTGTATGGCGAAGATGGGGTGGAGGGTGTACATCTTGTTAAGCG
>CAYRFX010000039.1:0-21245 GCA_964423665.1 uncultured Bacteroidaceae bacterium
TATCAGGTAGTAAAACAAAGCCGGACCAAAAATGCTTTTGACCCGGCCTCTTTTTGTTGTCCTTTGTTACTCCTCGTCTTCTATTACTCCATTGTAGGCAAGCTCGCCTTCAACAATGAAAAACAGCTCTTCGGGGTCATATTCTCCGATATTGTTTTTCTTTGCCTCTTTGGCGATGAAACGGGCAATCTCGTCGATGTCTATATCGACATAATCGTTGTTGCTGTCGAGAATGCCGCTCTTGTCGTAGTAGTCGTAAATCGTATCGAGAAAATAGTAGAATTCATCGTCGCTGAATTTCTCTTTCAAATCCTGTGGCAGGCGCTCGCGTATGTAGGCGATGGTCTTTTCGTCATCGAGATCCTCGATGCTGAATTCGTCGTTCTGCATGGTGGTTTATCCTAAAAGAGCCTCAAACTTAGCCTGAACGTCGGCTTTTGATTTTGAACCTACAAATTTATCCACAACCTTGCCGTCTTTGATGAAGATGACAGTGGGAACGTTGCGTATTCCATACTCGGCTGTGAGGTCACACGCCTCCTCAATATCACATTTTGCCACAGCGATGCGTCCTTCATATTCGTTTGCAAGTTCGTCGATGATGGGTGCAAGTTGTTTGCAGGGACCGCACCATGTTGCGCTGAAGTCGAGTACAATGGGGAGGTTGGTTGCCATGAACTCCTGTGAGTTCTCATCTGTTACAATAAATGCCATAGTAGTAATTTTTAAGTTATTAATTTAATTTATAATCTATATTCGGTGTCTCTTTCAAATATTCTATTAACTCATAATCCACTGTTATATTGTGGCTCTTGGAGACTAATTCAAGAGTGAATTCGTGCTCATAGTCTTTTACGTTTATCTGCAGCTTGCTGGGGCCGGGGTGTTTCTCAGCGTAATCTATGATATTTTCGTAGATTTCATCGGTAAGAGCCATAATGTCGAAGGTGATAGTGATGCTTTTTACCATCTTCTCCTTTATTTCGGGCATAAGCTCTATGTTGTTTACCACAAAATCGAGCTTTGTAGGGTCCCAACGACGTCCTTGGCAGCTTCCTGTTATATACAAGAAGTTACCGGGTATAAAATAGTTCTGTTTCTTTATCCAATCGTCTCCAAAGAAGAAAAGTTCCGCGGTTCCTGTGAAATCTTCCACTTTGGCTACTCCAAATGGGCTGCCTTTCTTTGTGAAACCTGTGCGTGGCGCGTCGGCCACTACACCACCAAAGGTGACCTTGCGGTTGGCAATTGCATCGAGGTCGTTCATCTCGGCAGCCTTGGTGTTGCAGAACTCGTTTAGAATAAGGCGATAATCGTCGAGCGGGTGTGCCGATAGATATATGCCCACAAGCTCACGTTCTTTGTTAAGCCTTTCAAGCGTGCTCCAATTACCACCTTCGGGAACCTCGGGGGTGGGAATCTCGGGCATCTCTTCTGCACCGAAAAGCGTGTTTTCCGCCGAAGCTTTATCTGCCTGGAATACGTTTCCGTATCGTATGAGGCTTTCAAGGAACTGTTCTCCCTTGCTGTTCGTGTTCATGTATTGCTCGCGGCTTATTCCACCCGGGAGCTCGTCAAATGCGCCTGACAATGCAAGGCATTCAAGGTTCTTGCGGTTGCAGGCTGTGAGGTTCACTCTTTGCACGAAATTGAATATGTCGGTAAATGGACCATTGGCTTCGCGCTCGTCAATGATGCTCTGCACGGCAATGTCACCCACACCTTTTACTGCGCTCAGTCCGAAGCGAATGTCGCCTTTTTTGTTTACGCTGAACTTGCGGTGCGACTCGTTAATGTCTGGGCCAAGCACGTTTATACCCATGCTCTTGCACTCTTGCATGAGTTTTGTAATCTCGTTTATCTTGTCGAGGTTGCGGCTCAATGCACCTGCCATATATTGTGGCGGGTAGTGTGCTTTGAGGTAAGCAGTTTGGTATGCAACCCATGAGTAGCATGTGGCGTGAGACTTGTTGAAGGCGTATGATGCAAATTTTTCCCAGTCTGCCCATATTTTTTCCAATGTGGCAGCAGGGTGTCCGTTGGCTGTTCCTCCATTGATGAATTTGGGCTTCAGCTGGTCGAGCTTGTCTTTCATCTTCTTACCCATAGCTTTACGCAGTGTGTCGCTCTCGCCTCGGGTGAAGTTTGCCAGCAGACGTGAGAGAAGCATCACCTGCTCCTGATATACGGTGATACCGTATGTGTCTTTCAGGTATTTCTCCATGCAAGGAATATCGTACTTGACAAGTGCTGGGTTGTGCTTGCGCTCAATAAAGTCGGGGATATAATCCATTGGTCCAGGGCGATAAAGGGCGTTCATCGCAATGAGGTCTTCGAATGTGCTGGGTTGCAGTTCTCTGAGGTATTTCTGCATTCCGGGTGATTCGAACTGGAATGTGCCTATGGTGCTTCCCTTGCAGTAAAGCTCATAGGTGAGAGGGTCATCAATGGGTATGTTGTCTATATCTACCTCGGTTTTCAAGCTGAGGCGTATGTTCTCAATAGCCTCGTTGATTACAGAGAGTGTCTTGAGCCCGAGAAAGTCCATCTTTATGAGACCGGTCTCCTCTATGACGCTGCCCTCGTATTGTGTAACAAGCATCTTTTCGCCGGTTTCTTTGTCCTCGGCGATGCTTATGGGTACATGGTCGGTAATATCGTCGCGGCAGATAATGGTTCCACATGCATGTACACCGGTGTTGCGAACGTTGCCTTCGAGCATTTTCGCATATTTGATGGTGTCGCGCAGTATGGGGTTGGGTGATGCTTCTGCCTCACGCAACTCCGGCACGCAGCTTATGGCATTTACAAGGTTCATCTTCAAACCGTCGGGCAGGCGGTCGGGGATAGCTTTGCATAGTCTGTTTGATTGGTCGAGTGGCAGTTTCTGCACGCGGGCAACATCTTTTATTGCCAATTTGGTTGCCATTGTGCCATAAGTGATGATGTGTGCCACCTTTTCTTGCCCATATTTCTCTGTTACCCAGTTGAGCACGCGTCCGCGCCCGTCGTCGTCAAAATCTACATCAATATCGGGGAGAGATATGCGGTCGGGGTTAAGGAAGCGCTCAAAAAGCAGGTCATATTTTATGGGATCGACGCGGGTGATTCCAAGTGCATACGCCACAACGCTGCCCGCTGCCGAGCCGCGCCCGGGACCTACTGCCACGCCAAGCTCTTCGCGTGCTGCACGAATAAAGTCCTGCACTATGAGGAAGTAGCCCGGGAAACCCATGGTCTTCATGATGTGCAGTTCAAAATCTATACGGTCGGTGAGCTCCTGGTCGAAAGGCTCGGGGTAGCATTTCTTTGCTCCGTCATATGTGAGCTTGCGCAGGTAGTCGCCTTCGAGTTTTATACGATAGAGCTTGTCATATCCTCCGAGTTTCTTTATCTTCTTCTCGGCATCTTCTTGCGATAGTACCACATTACCCTTTTCGTCTCGTGTAAATTCGTTGAAAAGGTCCTCATGAGTGAATTTTTGTCTGTATCCCTCCTCGGTGCCGAACTCCTCGGGAATGGCAAAGGTGGGCATGATGGGTGCACTGTCGATGGAGTAATATCCTGCTTTGTCGCATATCTCTACGGTGTTTGTGAGAGCTTCGGGCACATATGAGAACATTTCGTTCATTTCTGCCTTTGTCTTTAACCACTCCTGCTTTGAATAAAGCATACGTTTGGGGTCGTCAAGGTCCTTGCCGGTGTTGAGGCAGATAAGGCGGTCGTGTGCCTCGGCGTTCTCCTCGTCAACAAAGTGAACATCATTGGAGCAGATGAGCTTCACATTGCACTTGCGGCTGAGTTCTATGAGCTTTTCGTTTACCTCCAGTTGCATGGGGTAAACCTCGTGGTTGGCACGCTCTACGGTTGCTTTGTGTATTTGCAATTCTAAATAGTAGTCGTCGCCGAACAGGTTTTTGTACCACATGACAGCGGCTTCTGCCTTCTCCATGTCGCCGCTTAGAATAAGCTGGGGTATCTCTCCTCCTAAGCAGGCTGAGCAGCAGATGATGCCTTCGTGGTATTTTTCTATTTCCACTTTGTCGGTACGGGGTGTGTAATAATATCCCTCGGACCAGGCCTTTGACACTATTTTTACAAGGTTGTGATAGCCTTGCTCATTTTTTGCCAGCAGAATGAGGTGATGACCGCGCATATCCTCCTTTTGGTCGCGGTTGAAGAGGCGACGTTCTGCAACATATACCTCACAGCCGATTATGGGCTTGAACTTCTCTTCGTCGCTCTTGCCTTTGTTCACCTTGTTTACATAATTGAAAAACTCCTTTATTCCCATCATGTTGCCATGGTCGGTTACGGCGATGCCGCGCATGCCGTCGTCTATGGCTTTGTCAACCAATCTCTTGATGGACGCTTGTCCGTCGAGAATGGAGTATTGGGTATGTACGTGCAGGTGAACAAAATCGTGCATAATATTCTTAATTTACTTAGCGTTGATAAAGTTAATAGCTTTTGTTCATTTGGCATAGCTCTTTGCTCAAAAAGTTATCAACAATTTGCGCAGTTGCTCAAATATTCAGGTGTGCTTGCAGCTCTTGTATGTGTGTGCTTGGCGTGTGTGGCTATTAAATAACTATTAAATAACAGAAGTATATGTTGTGTTTTTGTCTGTTTTTGTTTGCGTTTTAACAAATTGTTACTATTTTTGCGGTAAACCGCGAATGTGTGTTGTACCCGCTGCAAAATAAAATGGTAATAAATGGTGTTTTGCACGCGTGCGACCATGTTGTTATTGTAAAAGCTCTCTACGATGAAAAAACTCGAAAGAATTAAAAAACTGAAGAATATCAGAATACATCGCGAAGGCACCGAAATCCTTCTTGTGTCTCTGCTGCTGTTACTTTTGATTAATGTGCCATTGTGGTACTTTTTGCCTTCATTTGTGGTGTTTAACTCCATCGTCAGCGTATTTACAATCACTATATACCTGTTGATGGTGAATTTCTTCCGCAGCCCCATCAGGCATTTTCAGGGTGATTCCGAGAATATCGTGGTGGCTCCTGCCGATGGAAAGGTTGTGGTTATAGAAGATGTTTATGAGCCCGACCACTTCAAAGCCAAGCGCAAGATGGTTTCTATTTTTATGAGCCCTATGAATGTTCATGCCAACTGGTATCCGGTTGATGGTGTTGTTACT
The DNA here is from genome assembly GCA_964423665.1 of uncultured Bacteroidaceae bacterium. Lineage (GTDB taxonomy): Bacteria > Bacteroidota > Bacteroidia > Bacteroidales > Bacteroidaceae > HGM04593. The sequence goes on from CAYRFX010000039.1 coordinate 5,156, forward strand.
CGTGTAGAGCATCAAAAAGGTAAATTCCATAAAGCGTGGTTGCCCAAGGCAAGCACCGAGAATGAACGCTCTTTGGTGGTGATAAAGATGCCTAATGGCGAGGAACTGCTGATGCGTCAGGTGGCAGGTGCCATGGCACGCCGCATTGTTACATATTCATCGGTGGGCGAGGAGTGTCTCATAGACCAGCATATGGGATTTATAAAGTTCGGTTCGCGTGTAGATGTATATTTGCCGCTTGATGCCGAGGTTTGTGTAAGTCTTGAGCAGAAAACGGTGGGTAATGAGACTGTTATTGCCAAATTAAAAGAAAAGGTGGCTGCCTGCGATGCAGTTGCCAAATAGTAAAAAGAGAAAATATATGACTATTAAGAAACATATTCCCAATACGATAACCTGCTGTAATCTTTTTTCGGGCTGTGTGGCTTGTGTAATGGCGCTTGAAGGGGATTTCCTTGCGGCGTTGTTTTTCATTGTGTTGGGTGCAATATTTGATTTCTTTGATGGCATGGTGGCGCGTCTGCTGAGGGTTTCTTCGCCACTTGGAGTGCAGATGGACTCTCTCGCCGATGATATAACCTTTGGTCTTGCACCGGCTGCCGTTGTCTTTTCATTTATGAGAAATTTGCCTTTGCCGGCTTTTATGTTGCCGGTGGCCGATATATTCCCTTATTATGCGTTCTTGATTGCAGTGTTTTCGGCCGTGCGTCTTGCAAAGTTCAATATCGATACTCGTCAAAAGAGTACCTTCATTGGCTTGCCCACGCCTGCCAATGCTCTCTTTTGGGTGTCGCTGGTTGCCGGTCTTGGTGGCTGGATAACCGAGCTTAACGCCGGTTGGCTGCTGATGGTGGGGCTTATTACCCTTTTCTCCTATCTTCTTGTGTCGGAGATTCCAATGTTTTCTTTGAAGTTCAAGAGCCTCAGATGGAGAAGCAACAAGGTGCGTTATATATTTCTGCTCTGTTCTATCCCGATGCTAATTCTTGGTATAACTGCTGCTGTGGCTATTATCGCTTGGTATCTTGTATTGGCGGTGGTGTTATACGCACGCAAGAGCAGAGCATAATATAAAAAGTCTTTTGCAATAATCCGTTTTATCGTGGTGGTTGTTCTTTTTGTAAATTGATTTTATTTCGGATATGAGCTTTATATTTTTATTATTGCTGTTTGCAATAGTTTTTATCATAATATTGATTCCTACGTTTCTCTTTTCGGTGATTCGTACAATCTTGTCCATGCTTGGTTTTCTTTTTACTGGAAAAAGACGCCGTCCTTCGCACAGAGAAGAGTCCGGTTCTTTCTACGAGCATTCGTCAAATGATTCTCAAAGGAGGGAGCGTTCCTCTGCTTCGCGCAAAAAGATGTTTGAAAAGGACGAGGGTGAGTATGTGGATTTTGAGGAGATAAAAGAGGATAAATAAATCATCATCTTTTTTTGCTGAAAAACTCTTTCATCAGGGCTGTGGCTTCATCGGCGCAGACACCTGCTGTTACTGTTGTCTTTGGGTGCAATACCTCCGGAGCGTATTTGTGGTATCCGCGTTTCTCGTCTGTTGCACCATAGACGATGCGACCTATTTGTGCCCAGCATATTGCACCTGCGCACATGGGGCAAGGTTCTACGGTTACATACAGCGTGCAGTCGTTCAAATATTTCCCGCCAATGTTGGCTGCTGCGGCTGTTATAGCCTGCATCTCGGCGTGGGCGGTAACGTCATTTAGTGTTTCTGTGAGATTGTGGGCGCGAGCGATGATGCGTTCGTTGCACACGATGATTGCGCCGATGGGAACTTCGTCCTCGGCAAATGCTTTGCGGGCTTCGATAAGCGCCTGCTGCATATATTTTATGTCGTTTGCAGTGTAGTTCATCTGCTCATCTCGTGTTCGCTGAAAAGAGTGGGATAGTCGGCGTCCATGCTTTTATATATAGCCGTAAGCAGTGTTTTTCGCATCCAATTGCTTTTGTTTGCAATCTTGTATTTTTTGAGATATTCATTTATTATTCGCATCTCCTCGTCGCTGACAAGGCATACAACACGCGAGTGGCGCACGGGTTGCACTCGTGTTCCGGTTGCTTTTAGTGTTTTTGTCTTTTTGGTAGCCATGGGAGTTGTTTTGCATGTGTGTTGCAAATTTAGTGCAAATGGCTGCGAAAAGCAAATTTTAACTTGTTTTTCGCCATAAGTAGTAGTATCTTCGCTGCGTAAATGGTATAATTACAATGGCACAGCACAATCTTTTAGGCAAGAAAGGTGAGATGTTGGCTGCCCGTTATCTGCTCGATAAGGGGTATGCAATACTTGAATATAATTGGCGTTACGGTAGGAAGGAGATAGACTTGATAGCTCAGGAGCGCGATGTCCTTGTTTTTGTTGAAGTTAAAAGTCGTGCGACAGAGGCTTTCGGTGATGCCGTAGATGCAGTTACTCCTGCAAAAATATCCCGTCTTATATCTGCGGCTGAGGTCTATGTGCAGCGGCGTGCTGTGGATTTGCGTTTCCGTTTCGATATTATAACCGTTGTGGGTGATGGGGAAAATCACACCATTGAGCATATTGAAGACGCGTTTTATCCAAGCTGGTGAATTTATGAATATAGAAGATGCACGTTTATATTGCTTGAGCATGCCCGGGGCTACCGAGGATTTCCCGTTTGATGAGACTACATTGGCCTTCAGGGTGGAGAATAAGATTTTTGCGATAGTGGATTTGGAGAATACCAAGTGGTTCTGTGTTAAATGTGATGCAGACAGGGCATTGGAATTGCGCGACCGTTATTCGCAGATTGTCCCGGCGTGGCATATGAACAAGAAATATTGGAACCAGTTGGATATTGAACATCTTAGTGATGAACTTTTTTACGACCTTGTGAATCACTCTTATTGCGAGGTTCTTAAAAAGTTGCCAAAGAAAATGAGAGAAAAATATGGATTATAATAGTTCTGAATATTATATAAAGCATCTCAAAACTATTGGATCTACAAATAGTTATGCACGCGATGAGGCTGCACAGCTGTGGGCGGTTGCCGGTGATGTGCAGGCTGTGGTGGTTTATACCGACGAACAGACAGCCGGTCGCGGGCAACGCGGTAACAGCTGGCAATCCCGTGTCGGGGAGAATCTGTTGATGAGCATAGTAGTGCGCCCGATGGCATTGCCTGTGGTTTCTCAGTTCGCTCTCTCGCAGGCAATAGCTCTTTCTGTGCGTGCGGCAATGAACTATCTTGGAATTGATGTTGTACTCAAGTGGCCCAATGATATATATACAGGCGAGCGCAAGTTAGCAGGTATATTGGTGGAGCTCGACTGCTGTGGTGAGTTTGTAGAACAGGCTGTTATAGGGGTGGGGTTGAACGTTAATCAAGACCGGTTTGACGCGATGGATAAGGTTCCTGTATCAATGAAAATGCTCACAGGAGAGGCTTATGATGTGGAGAATGTTATGGGTGTTTTGCTTGATGCCTTTTCTTATTATTATTCCTTATTGCAACGGGGAGATTATCCTGTGCTCGCTGCCGAATACAAACGTTGTCTGCTGGGCTACAAGACCACTATGCGCTATCGTGTGGAGTCTTCGCTCTTCGATGCTGTTATCTATGATGTTGAGAGTGATGGGCGCATCTGTCTGAGATGCGCCGATGGAACAACAGGTGTTTATGCCTTTAAGGAGGTTGAACTTGTTATTTAGAGTCTTTCTCCCTCTCGCGACGCAACTTCTCGCGTTTGCGCATGAGTATCCACAATAGTGCCAATATGATAACTGAAACTCCCACGGTTATCCATTTTTCAGTGTCGCTCATCTCGGTGTTTCGTGGGAGAAGGTAGGCATAGGCTGCGGCTGTGTAAATGGCAAGAATTGCCACGGTTATATTGGGGTTTCTGAAAAATCTCATAATGTGTATTGTCTTATTTTTCGCGAAGATACATTAATTTTTCTTATCCTGTCCCGGAAAACCGCAATTTTGGAATAAATAGCACTATTCTTTAACCTTTATTGCATGATTGGGAAAAATAGTATAATTTTACAGAGGTAATGAAGAAACATTTTTATAAAATAGTAATTATATGGCAAAATTTAAGAGAATTCTTTTGAAGCTTAGCGGCGAGAGCCTTATGGGTGAGCAGGGCTATGGCATAGATGTTAAGCGCTTGAATGAGTATGCGGCACAGATAAAGGAAGTTGCCGAGATGGGTGTCCAGATAGGTATTGTTATTGGTGGCGGTAATATTTTCCGCGGGCTCACCGGTGCAGGCAAGGGCTTCGACCGTGTTAAGGGTGACCAAATGGGAATGATGGCTACGGTGATAAACAGCCTTGCGCTGAGCTCGGCTCTTGGAGCGGCCGGTGTTCCCAACAAAGTGCTTACAGCGATACGCATGGAGCCGGTAGGGGAGTTCTATACAAAGTGGAAGGCTATTGAGGCAATGGAGAGTGGTATGGTTGTAATTATGGCAGCAGGAACCGGCAGTCCCTACTTTACAACCGATACAGGCTCTTCGCTTCGTGGTATTGAAATTGAGGCAGATGTGATGCTCAAAGGTACTCGTGTTGATGGTATTTATACCGCAGACCCCGAGAAAGATCCCACTGCAACAAAATTCGATGATATAAGTTACGACGAAGTGTTGAGCCGTGGATTGAAGGTTATGGATATGACTGCAACTGCAATGTGCAAGCAGAATAATCTTCCCATATATGTTTTTAATATGGACATTGTGGGCAACCTTAAAAAGGTGATGAATGGCGAGGAGATAGGAACGTTTGTTCACCCTTAAGAGGTTATATCATAAACAACAAGTCGGCTCGTTTTACACATAAAACGAGCCGACTTGTTGTTTATCTTAATGCAGAGGTTTACTGAGCATCTTGTGTGAGCAACCAACCGTTCTTCTGCGTGGTTGCGCCTGCAATGGCGGTGGCGTTAGTGCTGAATGCATGCACGGTACCATTGTTCACTATTATTGATGTTCCGTTGATTGCGTGGTCGTATGATTTTGCAAAAACAGTACCGCCATTAATTGTGATATCGTTTCCGGTGATTGCGCGTGTCTTGCGGTCATACTCGGCTGCTACAAAATTTGCGGCTTCGGCAAGCAGAGCGATGTTGCCATTGTTTATGGTGATGCTACCGTTGCAGTTAAAGCCTTTTGATCCCTCTCCCTTGCAGTTTAGGGCAATGTTTCCATCGTTTATTAGCAGGTCTCCGTCGCATTTGAAACCGCCGGCTGTGGTGGTGTCGCTGCTCAATGTCCCTTCGGCAATTCCTGTTATCTTGCCACCCTCAATGGTGATGTTGCCTTTGCTGTTGATGATTTTGGAGCCGTTGCCCTTAACTTCGCCTTGTATGGTTCCACTATTCAAAGTGAAATCTCCGCTTGTCTTGAAGATTGCACTTTTATCATCGTTTGTTCGTGCGACGATGTAGCCTCCGCTTATAATGGTGTTGGCGGTGATTGTTGCATCGGTGCCATCGTATTCGGCTTTTATAGCTTCTCCACCGGCGTTTATTCCTAACTTGCCAGCTTCAATAATTACATTCCCTTTGCCGCAATCGATGCCGTTGCCGTCTGCTTTTACTTTTACAACAGGCGATGCACTTGCGGTGCGTCCCACACGGAATAGGTCGTTGGTGTTGAAACCGTCTTTAACAGAGGTTACCGTTATATTACCACTGCGTATGCGTATGTAGTCGTCACTGCATATTCCATGTCCGCCGAGGCTTGTAACATTGAGGGTTCCTGTGCCATTGAAGATGAGCTGTCCCTCGCTGAAGAGTGTTCCTTTTTGGTCCTCGGCTGTGCCGTCAGCTGCAGTGGTTGCTGCCGCATAGGTCTCACCATCGCACAATGTGTTTGTGGTGTTTGTTCCCAGAGTGAAATATACGGTTTTTCCACTCTGAATGTTTATTGCGGGACCTGTGGGGTTGGTCAGCGTGAGGTTGTTTGCCATAATCTGGAACTTCTTGGTGCTGTATATCTTCAAAGAACCATTGCTGCAAGTTCCTCTAACAATGTATCCCACTTTGCTGCGGCTTGAGTTTATTACAATGTGTGTGTTGTCGGTTATTGTGTATGTAACATCGCTCACATTGCTATTGCAGGTAACCTTGCTCTCTGTGAAGTTGATGGTAATAATCTTTGTGGTGCTGAAATTCTCCACAAAGTCGCCCCATTCATCGACAAGCTCATCGGTCTCAATTGTCTCAACAATTTCTGTGAAGTTTGAGGCGTCGGCGGCATCAAAAACAATGGTTCTGTCGTTGCTGTATGTGAGTGCTTCGCCGCCATTGCTGCATGGCGAGATGCTATCCACATGCGCTGTTGCATAATGGCTTTTTGTCCCGTCGGTGTTTTCTATTGCAACTAACTGTTGTTCGTCGTCAAATGTTATCTGTTTAACGGCTGCTGTATTTATGGTCTCATATGTGTTATTGCTGTTGTTCACATATAGTACCTGCGCTTGTACACCTATCGATGCGAGCGCAATGAGTGCTGAAAGTGTCTTTTTCATCGTTTAATGAATTTGGCGGTCTTTCCGGCTGCTTGCAACAGATATATTCCTTTGGGCAGCTGTGCTATTGATATGCTGCCGCAATTCTCCTGCTGGCGCACTTGGAATATTTGCGAACCGTTTATGTTGTAAATGCTTATTATCTCTCCTGCGGGGCAGTTTATTGCTATCTCGTCTGCAGATATGTATGTAACAAGGCTGTTGCCTGTAATCTCCACATCTTCAATAGCTGTGAAGTTGCCAAAGTAGATGCGTGTAATATCGCTCATGGGGGCAGTGAAGGCGGTGCCATCGGTCTGCAAAACGTTTACATCACTTCCGTTGAATGTTATTCTGCGGAGTGCGTCGATTTCAATAATGCTGTTTGCGCTATTTGTTTCAATCATCATCTCTTGCGATAATGACGGTGTTGCTATAAGTGCAGCTGCGATTAGTGGTAAAAATCTTTTCATATTATAATAGGGATTATAAGTCGAGTGAATAGCCCAAGCCTATTGCGTGTGTGTTGGCTTTGCCTTTTTCGCCTGCTTTCTCAAAAAGGTAATAAAATTCTATAGCATTGTCTTTGTTTATCTTGTAGCTTGCGCCTATGCGGGAGCGCAGCTTGTCAAACCCTCTCCAATGGTCCAAGCGGGTGTATAACTCGGTTGAAACGAATGGGTTTACCTTGCATTTGGGGATATCCCATTTTGCAGTGAGGCGCGAGCGCAACACAGTGTTGTTCTTGTGCTCTTTAAGTTCCGGCTCGGTTTTTGATATGTACCACTCTTTACGCTCTATCACATTGCCTTCCTCGTCAAAAACCCATTCGCCATTGGCGTCGGTTTCGGGGGTTACTTCAAATCGGTGCTTTTCCTCTGTGATTGTCTCAGAATTTGTACGGGTGTATTGCAAGCGTTCGCGCAGAGATAGTTCCACACGTCCAATCTTGTATTCTCCGGTAAAAGAGAGCTGGAATCTGTTTCTTTCTGTCCAGTACGACTCGTCATAGTTGTAGCCGTCATATTCGTTGTTGTCGTCATCGTAGTGGGCTTTTGCTTCTCCCGGATTGTATCCCAGAATGAAGATGTATCCCGCATTGGCTTTTAACCAGTCGGTAATTTTATATTGTCCGCTGATGCCGGCAGAGAAACGTTCCACCTCTTTCAAATAGTCGTTGCTGCGGAACTCAAACTCGGTTCCAATCTTGAACTTCTTGTTTATCTTCTTGGACATCTCAAAAGTGGTCCACAAACCATAGTTGTCATCATCGGCACTTGCTGTGCATGGTGTCAATAGTATTAATGCTGTTGCTGCAAGCAACAAAAATACGTTCTTAGTTTTTAATTTTGAATTCATCGCTTGGTGCTTTAATGGTTGTATCTACTGAATTTGTTGTGTTGCCGTTTGTGGGGCGATAATACATCTTTACGATTGCTGCATCCTTCAAGAAATCAATGCCGCCCACCTCAATCTTTACAATATCGAGCCCGGTGCGCTTTTTAAGGTCGGCAATAAGCTCTTTTTCTTTGTCGGGGGTGATAAGCTCCATGTTATCATACTTTATAATTTTGTATGACAGGTGTCTTATTATTAAATTGCTCTCGCACACCCAGATAGATGCAATGAAAAGAAGGTTGGCAAGTATCATTTCCGAGTATGTGAGCTCCTCAATCACAAGGCCGTTTATGGCACTCATTGCAATAATAATGAAGAGGTAGGTCATTTCTCGTATAGATACCTGTTCGGTGCGGTAACGTATAATACTGAATATTGCAAAAAGACCGAGTGCAAAGCCTGTCTTTAGCTTCACGCCGCCAAGCAGATAGATGAGCAGGAATATACTTATGGCAATAAGAATGAATGTGAAGAAATATTCACCTTTTTTGCACTTGGGGTAGTAGAAACCGCGTACAACAATGCCAACGAATATCAGGTTTATGAAGAAACCTATTAATAGGTTGCCCATGCCTGCAAAGTTCCATATGGCACTCTCGGCGACAGCGGTGGTTGTCCCCCCGGTAATAAAATCTTCTCCTAATGCTGCAATGGCGTTTACGGTTTGCGCTCCGCCTGCAAGAATTGTTAAAAGTAAGTCCATATTCTAATAGTGTTTATGTTCCATCTTGTCAATCATTCTCAGCCTCTCCTTGAAATTGTTTCTTTTCAATCCTGTGTGGGTGAGTGCGCTGCCAATGCAATATTTGCTGAACCCCGACCTGCGTATTCGCAAGGTGCGTATTATTGCCAATGCCGGCGAGGGCACGTTTCCATCACGCTTAAGTTCTATAATAGCCACACGGGACAAACCATCGCGTCCATCGCTTTTCAAATGATGAAAGCGCAGGTTAAAATCTATTGTCAATCTTTCGGTCTTTCCAAAGTTTACCAACGTAATTCTGTTGAACCAATTCTCTATAACCGGTGAAATCTCTTCCAGCCTGTACCATGCGTGTTTGGCAAGGAATGGAACAACAGCCTCCCTCTCCGCCTCTAATGTCTCAAGGCTGTTTATGAGGATTCGTTTCTTTTTTGTTCGCCCGTGATTGTTCTTGTTCTTTACCTCGAGAAAAGTGTCGTTAGTGTCAAGATATGTGCGGACACGAATCTTCTCTCTCACCTGTTTGCCACAATGGTGCATGTGGTACATCTTGTAATCGGCTGTGTCAAAATATGTGGTGTGGTATTCGGCAAGTCTCTCGTTGTCTTTAACCTGTATATAGTATTTGCCTTGAACCGCAAGGAGGAACTCATTCAGCTGTGCAAGCGTCGCAACAAACTTTGTATCGGTGCGATTCATTAACTTGATACCCGACATCTCTTCAAGAGTGATGGGTGGCAGTTGTGTTGCTTTTTCTGTTATTGCATTTATCATTCCTCTGGTTGTTCTATGGCTATAATATTGCAAATATACATGAATTTCTATTTTTAGCAACTATTTTTTATAATATTAACTCTTTTTGCTAAAGAATTGATGATAAATGTTATTTGCCGTTGCGGAATTCTGTGTAAATGTTTATTTTTGTTCGGTTATTACCATTGAGTTTCTTGTTTTTGTAATGCCTTTAGTTTTGTAAAAAAATATGAATGTAAACGATGTTATAGATAGATATTATCCCTGTGATAATGAACTGAAGCGAATCTTTATTGTTCATGCGCAAAAGGTTACATCACTTGCTTTGGAAATGGCTGAGCGTCACCCGGAACTTTGCCTCGATTTGAAGTTTATCGAGGAGGCTGCCATGCTGCATGATATTGGTATCTTTCTCACCGATGCTCCCCGCATATATTGCTTTGGTACTCAACCTTATATTTGTCACGGGTATTTGGGAGCTGAGTTGTTGCGCTCTTTGGGATATCCCAAGCATGCAGCGGTGTGCGAGAGACATACCGGTACAGGAATAGGCAAGGAGCAGATTGTGCGCGAGGGCTTGCCTTTGCCTGTTGCCGATTTTTTACCCGTTACGCTTGAAGAGCAATTAATATGTTTTGCCGATAAGTTTTATTCCAAAACAAAATTTCTTGAGCAGGCGCGCACCATGCAACAGGTGATAGAGAGTATGCGGAAAATATCCGATGAATCGGTGAAAAAAGTGGAGCAGTGGACCAAAATCTTTATGTGAAAAAGTTAAAAAGAGCAAGAATTCTTCCGTCTCGCATATTTTTTAATATAAAATTTATATTTACTTCCTTTTATTTTGTATTTTTGCAAATGAAAATGCAGGAGCAGGTGCGCTGTTTGTCAGGCATCTTTTGATTCTTGCACCATCTGTGCAAAGTTGCAGTAAACATCGATGAGTTTGGGAAAAATTAAAAATACAATATGTTTGCTCGTGTTGCAGCTGGCGGTTCTTCTTGCAGCCGTCCCTGCGCATAGCGTTGCCGTGCGTGCGTTTGTTCCCTCTCATTTTATCTTGCAGGATACGTTGTCGGCTGTTGCGGCAACCGACACCGTCAAGGCTCCTGCCGATTCTATCCCCCGGAACAAGAAAGATAATGCCGATGCCGTTGAAGACCCTGTCTATTATGAATCTTCCGATTCTATGGTGTGGTCGCGCACGGGTAATGCTTACCTATATGGTAATTGTAGCGTAAAATACCAAAAGATACAGCTTGACGCTGCAGTTATTTCCATGAATATGGACAGCAGTGTGGTTCGGGCACATGGCGTAACGGATTCTGTCGGCGTAACTACCGGAATTCCGGTCTTCAAAGATGGTGATACGCCCTATGAGTCCGATAAAATAAGCTACAATTTCAAAACTAAACGAGGATATATCAATAACGTCTTCACAGCGCAAGGCGATGGGTTTATGATGGGTGAGGCTGCCAAGAAGGATTCCACGGGAGCCTTCTATGCGCAGAACGGAAAATATACGACCTGTGATGCCGAACACCCGCACTTTTACATAGCTCTCACAAGGGCAAAGGTGCGTCCTAAAAAGGATGTGGTCTTCGGTCCCGCTTATCTTGTTATCGAAGATGTGCCGCTTCCGTTGGCTTTGCCTTTTGGCTTTTTCCCTTTTACAAGCAGCTACTCGTCGGGTTTCATAATGCCCTCTTATGGTGATGATACCGAGCGCGGCTTTTATTTGAGCGACGGTGGTTATTATTTTGCCATAAGCGACAGAATGGATCTTAAACTCACCGGCGAGGTTTTTACAAAAGGTTCGTGGGGTCTTGGAGCTGCATCAACCTATGCAAAGAGATATCGCTACTCGGGAAATGTTACATTCAACTATATTGTAACAAAAGAGGGCGAGAAGGGTTTGCCCGATTATGGTGTGGGAAAGAACTTCCGCCTGCAGTGGAATCATCGTCAAGACCCTAAGGCCCACCCAAACAGCAATTTTTCGGCGAGTGTGAACTATGCAAGTTCAAACTATGAAAGGTCTAATCTTAATAGTATATATAATCCTGTATATAATTCGCAAACGGTGCGCACTTCGAGTGTGAGCTACTCAAAGACCTTCCCAAATATTGGTCTAACAATCTCTACAACGATGAATGTGTCGCAGAATGTGCAGGACTCTATCGTGTCACTCACGCTGCCCAGTCTTAGTGTATCGTTGTCAAAAAAATATCCTTTCAAGCGCAAGAAACGTGCGGGTGACGAAAAATGGTATGAAAAGATAGCTCTTTCGTACAGCGGGCAGATGAGCAACAGCGTTACCTCAAAAGAGGACGAGTTGTTTGAAAAGAATTTTTCAACCGAGTGGCGCAACGGCATTAAGCATAATATTCCAATCAGTGCAACATTCCAGTTGTTCGATTTTATCAATATCACTCCCAGTATAAATTATACCGAACGATGGTATTTGAGCAAAATCAAACAGTCGTGGGACGATGCGTCAAAGAGTGTCGTGCGCGATACCGTGAGCGGTTTTAATCGAGTGTATGATTATAATATGGCACTCTCCATGAACACCACTCTCTATGGCTTCTATCAGCCGGCAGGTTTCCTGAAGAACAGTCGTGTTCATATGGTGCGCCATGTCTTCAAGCCTACACTTTCATTTACTTATGCTCCCGATTTCGGTACCGACCATTATGGTTATTACGATACATACACATATACCGATGATAATGGCGAGGTGCAGACCGTGGAGTATTCTCCATACTCAAATGGAATGTATGGCGTTCCGGGTAAAGGAAAAACAGGTAGCATCTCTTTTAGTATAAGCAATAATGTGGAGATGAAGTGGCGCACACGGAGCGACTCGCTTAAGAAAGTGAGCATCATTGATGAGCTGGGTGCCACATTGTCATACAATCTTGCGGCAAAGACAAAGCCGTGGAGTAACCTTTCTACTCGTTTGCGCTTGAAGCTTTCCAAGAACTATACGTTCAGCATGAATGCCGTGTTTGCAACCTATGCGTATGAGTTTAATGAGAAGGGTCAGGTTGTGGTAGGCGACAGAACCGAGTGGTCATATGGACGTTTCGGTCGTTTCCAGGGAATGAGCCAAAATATATCATATACGTTCAATAACTCCACTTGGAAAAAGATAAAGAAATTGTTCGGTGGTGATGTGGAGGAACTTGAAACCGATGATTTGGAAGATGATGAAACAACTTCTGAGGAGAAGAAGCCTGCAAAATCCTTGGCAGCCTCGAGCAAGAGCGAGTCTAAGAATGCCGATGTGGACCCTGACGGTTATATGCCGTTCAAAATTCCTTGGAGTTTCTCAGTGTCATATGGTATTATAATGTCCGAGGATAGGACACGCCCCATAGATGTAAAAGATATGCGCTATCCTTACAGATATACACAGAATGTAAATTTCTCGGGCAATATCGGAATCTCCGATAATTGGAGAATTAATTTCTCTTCGGGATATAGTTTCGAAGATAAGAAACTGACTACAACTACAATGAATATTTCGCGCGATTTGCACTGCTTTGAGATGTCGTGTGGTATCGTTCTGAGTCCTTATACCTCGTTTAACTTCAGTTTCCGTGCTACATCGCAGATGCTTGCCGATGCGCTTAAATGGGATAAGCGCGACAATGGAAGTAATATCGATTGGTACTAAGAGAAAGAGATATAACAGTAAACCGGCTTTAAGTTGCACAACTTAAAGCCGGTTTACTGTTACCATGTGATAGGTGTTTTTCCGTGCGCCTCAAGGTATTCGTTGGCTCTTGAAAAATGATGATTACCGAAGAATCCTTGGTATGCCGAAAGGGGAGAGGGGTGAGGAGAACTTAGCACAAGGTGTCGTGAACGGTCTATGAATGCCCCCTTTTTTTGTGCATAACTTCCCCACAGAATAAAAACTATATTCTCGCGGCGTGTTGCAAGTTCGCGTATGGCGGCATCGGTAAACTCTTCCCAGCCTCGCTTTTGGTGTGAACCTGCCGAGGCTGCTCGCACAGTGAGCGTTGCGTTGAGCAGGAGAACTCCTTGGTCGCTCCATCTGGTGAGGTCTCCGTCTTGCGGAATAGGTGTTCCGCAATCGTTTTCAATCTCTTTGAAGATGTTTAGCAGCGAGGGCGGGAAAGGAACACCTTTGTTTACCGAGAAACATAGCCCGTTTGCCTGTCCTGTGCCATGATAAGGGTCCTGCCCGAGTATTACTACCTTTACATCATTAAAAGGGCAGTGGTCAAAGGCATTGAATATGAGCTTTGCGGGTGGGTAGATAGGAGTGGTGCCTTTGTACTCTTCGCGCACAAAAGCTGTGAGTCTTGCAAAATATTCCTTGCCAAACTCTTCTGCCAGCACCTCCTTCCAGCTGCTTTCTATCTTGACATTCATTATAATATTATATAATAGGTATGTTCATGGCTGCACATTGCTCTCTCATCTCCTGAGGCCAGATGCTCGCTTGTATCTCTCCTATATGTGCCTTTTGCAATAATAGCATACACAAACGAGATTGTCCAATACCGCCTCCTATGCTCAGCGGCAGGGTGTCTTGCAGCATTCGGCGGTGGAAGTAGAGCTCTTTGCGCTCTTCCTTGCCCGAGATTTTGAGTTGGTGAAGCAGGGCTTCCTTATCAACGCGTATTCCCATGGAAGATAGCTCGATAGCCTTTCCCAGGATGTTTGACCAGATGAGAAGGTCGCCGTTGAGTCCCTCGAACCCCTCTTCATTGGGTGTGGAGTAGTCGTCGTAGTCGGGGGCGCGGTTGTCGTGTGGTTCTCCGTCTCCCAATTTCCCTCCGATGCCTATGATAAATACCGCACCGTGTTCCTGTGTAATCTTCTCCTCACGCTCTTTTGCAGTGAGTGAGGGGTAGAGGCGACGCAGTTCCTCGGAGTGTATGAAGAAAATCTTCTCGGGCAGCGAGGGTTTTATTTGGGGATAATATTCGCAAATTGTAAATTCGGTGTGCAGTAGCGCGCTATAAATATCCTCTACAATCTGTTTCAGGAAAGCCACCGTGCGCTCTTCGGGGCATATGACACGCTCCCAGTCCCATTGGTCCACATATAGTGAATGCAGGTTGTCGAGCTCCTCGTGTGCGCGTATGGCATTCATGTCGGTATATATACCATGCCCTTGTGCGATATTGTAATCGGCAAGCGTCACTCTTTTCCATTTTGCGAGCGAGTGTACAACCTCTGCCACGGCTCCGTTCATATCCTGTATGGGGAAACTCACGGCATGCTCATAGCCGTTCAGGTCGTCGTTGAGTCCTGTGCCCTGTAACACAAACAGCGGGGCTGTTACGCGACGCAGGCGCAGTGCTGCCGACAGGTTCATCTGGAATATCTCTTTAATCTGTTTGATTGCCAGCTCTGTTTGTTTAAGTGTAAGTAGCGGCTTGTATGCCGATGTTAGCTCATATAGCTTCATTGTTTTGACAAATTGCTGTTGTTTTATTGTTTGTAAGTGTAATTTTTATAGCTTTGGGCGTTTTTCTGTTGCCCGTTGCCGCAAAGGTAGTAATTATATCTGTAATATAGTAATTTTTTGCAATAATAGTTCAAAAAATGAATAAATATCAAATAATGCTATTTTTTTGTTGTATCTTCGCGTTGTAAATATTGGAATGGTCCCGTAGCTTAGCTGAATAGAGCGTCAGATTCCGGTTCTGAAGGTCCTGGGTTTGAATCCCAGCGGGATCACTTTTGAAATGCACAAAAACAAATAAAATGTCAGGTTTCTTTTCCGGTGTTGCTGTTGCAATGCTTTATCTGCTTAATAAGCTGCCTTTGAGTGTGCTTTATCTATTTTCGGATTTTATTTATTTGATAGTGTATTATGTTGTGCGCTATCGTCGCAAGTTGGTTCGTCGTAACTTGCAGAACTCTTTCCCCGAAAAAAGTGAAAAAGAGCGCAGGAGAATAGAAAAAGAGTTTTATGCCAACTTATGCGATTATTTCGTGGAGACAATTAAATACTATGGAATGTCTCCCCGTGAAGTGGCAAAGCACATTGAGTTTAAGGGGCTTGATGAACTCTCCAGGACTATTGCCGATGGGCGTTCTTGTGTCTGTTATATGCTGCACGCCTTTAATTGGGAATATGTAACCAGCCTGCCACTCTTCTTCAATAGTGAGAATCTGTCGGTGGGTGCTGTGTATCACAAATTACGCAATCCGCGTTTCGATAAGATTTTCAAGGATATGCGTGCGCAATATGGTGCCGATAATGTTTCGATGAAGAACACCTTGCGCCACATAATAGAAATTACCAAGCAGAATAAGTTGTTTGTCTATGGCTTTATGGCAGACCAGATACCCAAGGTGGAGGCAATGAATCACTGGGTAACCTTTCTAAATCAGGATACAGCTGTGTTTACAGGTGCCGAAAAAATTGCTCAGCGCACCCACGCCTCTGTGTTTAATCTCATAATAGTGAAGGTTGCGCGCGGGAAGTATGTTGCCACATTTGAGCGTCTCTATGAAGATGCCTCTTTGTGCGAGGAGCATGAGATTACGAATAGGTATTTTGCCGTGAGCGAGGAGTATATACGCAAATATCCGGCAATGTGGCTGTGGACACACAATCGTTGGAAACGTGGGCGTGCCAATCGTGAAGAATTTGAGAATCGTATCTCCGAAAGGAGGCGCAAGCTCAGTTGAAAATAAAAAAGAGGGTGACCCAAAAGTAAATAAGGGTTGCCCTCTTATCTTTTCTTCATA
>CAYRFX010000040.1:0-21159 GCA_964423665.1 uncultured Bacteroidaceae bacterium
TTCATTTGCAAATTTATAAAATTATGAATCAGTTGCCAACTGCTGATTCGCATTACTAACCATTAATATAATATTTATGAAATTTAGATTTTTACCTTTGTTATTTGGCTTTATGGCAATGCCATTGAGCAACTATGCACAGGCCGAATTTCAGGTTGTTGAGGCCGCGCCTGCGAACCCCGACAACGAACCCCTGCCCGTGCACCCCGTACCACACGAGCGCCAGGTGCTGTGGAATGAAACAGAATTTTATGCTTTTTTCCACTATGGTATAAACACATACACCGACAAGGAGTGGGGCTATGGAGATGAAGATCCAGACCTCTTTGCACCCACTGCAGTACCCAACCCCAAGCAGTGGCTCGAGGCCGCCAAGAGTGCCGGCATGAAGGGAGGCATAGCAGTTGTCAAACACCATGACGGATTCTGCCTTTGGCCCACCAATACCACCACACATAACGTATTGGCATCAAGTAACGCTAATGCACAGGCAACAAACATTCCCAGGGACTTTGCAGCTGCAGCAAAGGAATTGGATATGAAATATGGTTTCTATGTATCGCCCTGGGACCGCAACAGCGGCTACTATGGCGACGGAACAAATAACTACGTTGAGAAACTTTTTATTCCTCAATGTAAAGAACTTGCGGCATATGGCAGCGACCAGTTTGAGATGTGGTTCGATGGTGCCAACGGTGGCGATGGATACTACGGCGGGGCACGACAGAACCGCAGTATAGATGCAAGCACCTATTACGATATTCCCAACCTGCGCTACGAGGTTCACGAAATGTGCCCCAACTGCCTGATGTGGGGTGTGGGCGACGAAGCACGATGGATTGGTAACGAGGCTGGCTGGGCAGGAGAAACCAACTGGCAGACACAGAACCGCCGCAGCCGTGGAGAAGCGCCCAATACCGAAGGAGCCGAGAACGGTTGGGCTTGGTACCCCGGCGAGAGCGATGCAAAAGCCACGACATCGGGCTGGTTCTGGCACAATGGCGAGGGTGTACTCTCGGCAGAACGCCTTTTCCAGATGTACCTTGAGACAGTAGGCCGCAACGCGACACTCATTCTGAATATCCCTCCCGACAAGAGCGGTTCACTGCCTGCAGCCACCGTCAATCGTATGAAGGAACTGGGCGATCTGTTGAGAACCCGCTTTGCAACCGACCTTGCGAAAACAGCCACTGTAACTGTTTCGGACACCCGCACAGCAGGTGAAAATCGCAACTACAATGCTGCCAACATAAACGACGACGACAAAACCACCTATTGGGCAGCACCAGATGGCAAAAACAGCGCTACAATTACTTTCGAGTGGAACGAGGCACAAACAATACGCTATGTATCTATGATGGAGTACATAAGATTGGGCCAGCGTGTAAAGAGCTTTACGATAGAGACCTCTGAGGACGGCAACACCTGGACCAAGCGTGGAGGTAACATCAAATGCACCACCATCGGCTATAAGCGTATAATTCCATTGAACGGCAGCACAACCAGCAGCTACGGCAACGGTTACAGCGCGAAATACCTGCGCATAACCATCAACGACAGCAAAGCCTGCCCCACATTGCACACAGTAAGCATCTTCTAAAAAATCGAACACCATGAAAGCAAATAAATATATTTCGTTCTTGGCAGCATTGGCAATGCCCTTTGCAGCTATGGCACAAAGCATAACATTCGACACCGAGGAGGCCGAATACAAAGCCATTGGTGTTTATGATACTTGGGAGAAATCTCCCTTCCGCACCGGTGAGATGACAGGCCGCACCGCAGTAGTTACCAACCACTTGAATCAGGTGGACGACCTGCTGGGCGAGGCACCAAATGCCACAAGCAAGATGCTTGCCGTGCAACGCTCACGTTTCGGTAGCAACACTTTTGGTGTACGCATCGACCTCAACGAACCAATCGACCTGACACCTGCAGCTAAATATGTTCATGCTCTTATTCACAAACCTGTGGCAGGTCGCGTGATGCTCGTGGGTCTTGGAAAACGCAACGACCGCGATTCGCAACCAAAGGATGTAGAACAATTCTGGGAACTCGCATCGGTTGACCTTGTGGCAGATAAATGGCAGGATGCCGTGTTCACAATAAAAGGAGCAGGCAACATCAGCATTTACAGCCTTGTATTTGTCGTGGATTGCGAGTCGCCTCACAACCTCACCGAGGATTTCATTGCATACGTTGATGAAATAGAGGTGGACAACAGCCCTGTGCAGCGTATTGTTTACACCGACTATGCACTGAACTTTGAAGAGAATGCACAGAGCACACACGGCTCTCGCTGGATAAAGAGCATAGCCTTCAATGGTGCTGCCGATGGAGACAGAACCATCACACTGAACACCGCCTCAAACAAGCAGATGTACTACGACAGAACCGAAGATACCCCCTTCACCGCAAAAGCAGGAGAGACCATCACCCCCACATTTACAATGAACGGCAACTGGATGAACGGTTATGTATATTTGGACCGTGGCAACGACGGACGTTTCCACGCAACACTCAATGAGGACCTGAGCATTGCCAACGGCTCCGATATTATGACATACTCATTCTACTCGGGCAGCAGCAACGACGCTAACGGTGTAAACAGCAACGGCGCAGCACTATCGGGAGGAGGACGCAACGTACTCAACCCGCCTGCCTTCACAATACCAGCCGACCTTGAGAATGGTATCTACCGCATGCGTTACAAGATAGACTGGAACAGCATCGACCCGGGTGGCAACACTCTGGAAGGCAACACCATAGCAGGCAACGGCGGTGCCATTGTAGATGTGCGCTTGAATATTCACGGCGAGACAACCACAATTTCGGCACACCAGCGTAACTGTGAACTTGTTTCTGCCGAAACTGGTGAAGGTCTTGGCGGCACTGTGGTTCCCTATGGACAAGGATATAAAATAAGGGTTATTCCCTCGGGGGGGTTTGCATACCGCGGCGTAACCATCGTTCACGGATACAACATTGCAATCGACGCCAACCAGAATTATGCAATAACAAGTGAGCAATATGTACACGGCACAAAACAGTACTCAGTAGATTACATCCCCGCTGCATTGTTCGATGAAAACGACGAATATACCATACCCGCAGAGTATATCGACGGTGAGGTACACGTTATTGCCGATGTTATTTCGGGATACAGTGTGAGATATAATCACATACTCAATGGCGAGGTGGCAAACACAGAGGTACTCATAACAACCAATGGTACATATCCCGCACCCACACAGCCTTGGGGAATCACCCTGTCGGACCTCCCCACCGGAACAGTTACCGAGAATTGTGTAAAAAATATCACCGCAACATTCGACAGCAGCCTGCTCCCTTTTTCTGCTGCAAGCAGCTACGGCACAATAGATAGCTGGTACTACCTCTCGCTCAACAACTTTTACCTTTTCTATGAGCAGGGTGCAACATCAATACCCCTTACAAAGCAGGCAGTAGATACAGCCAACAAGGACGCATACACTTTTGCCTTTGTCGGCAACCCTTACAGCGGCTACCAGATTGTAAACCGCACAGCCGGCGAAGGTTACATACTCTCATCATCAACCACCATGAGTGGCACCACCGGTGGCAGCACATACCCCGTGATGACAGCCACCCCTGCACCCGCAGGCAACAATATCTATTGGGTGCCCACAAGCAGCCCCAATGCCACAAACGGTTTTTATCTTGAACAAAAAGGTTACAGCGACAACAAAATGAACAATCGCGACAGCAAGGTTGCATTCTGGACTGCCGGAAAAGGTGCCGGCTCCACATTTCTTGTAACCAAGCGCGAAACCGGCAAGATAGGAGAGCTCACCGATGCCATCGACGAGATTAAGACAAACGGCATAATGCCCGGAACTGACCCCGGATATTACACAACAGAAACCATTGCAACCCTCTTTCAGGCAGTGGAGAATGCAAACAAGCTCACCAACGACAGCAGCGACGAGGAGATTGACGGCGCAAAAACAGCCATAGATAATGCCCTTGAAGCACTTGCCACAAACGAGCCAGTCAAAGGCAGCTACTACATTATAAAAAGCGCATACCCCGGCTGGACCACAGGCGAGAAAGCCATGTACAGCAACGGAACAAGTGCAATGTGGAAAGATGCCGACTACACCGACAACTCCTTTTACTGGCTTCTCGAGGATATTGTCAATGGGAAATACATATTCAAGAACGCAGCCGATTCAAAATACATGAACGGACAAACCATGAGCGAAACTGCACCCACAACCGGTGCAACACTCACATGGCTGAACACATCGGGGCAATATAACATTATCTCAAACAATGTTACCATGCACACCGAGGGACACAGCAGCGGTGCAGGCGAGAGCGGCAAGATTGTATCT
Organism: uncultured Bacteroidaceae bacterium; assembly: GCA_964423665.1. Lineage (GTDB taxonomy): Bacteria > Bacteroidota > Bacteroidia > Bacteroidales > Bacteroidaceae > HGM04593. The sequence continues at coordinate 4,377 of CAYRFX010000040.1, forward strand.
TGGGGAGGCGGTGCAAATGGTTGTTCGGCATGGTATCTGCTCACAGCTGATGCTCCCACCAAAAGCGGCAGCATAGATGTAACATATACATATACCAATAACGGAAAGGAGTGGAGCAGCGAACAAAGCACGCAAAGCATCAACACCCCATACGCAACGGCAACGACAGCTTTCGGAGCCGACGCAACCGGCACTGCCGGATATGGACTTGTACGCGAGGCGCAGCCTTCAATAGAAATTCTCTGCTCACTCAACGGAGAGTTGCCCTTTGAATTTGAAGAGGAGTGGAACGACAATGGCAAATGGTACTATTTAACTTTGCACTCCACAAGCAAATACTATCTTAAAAACACCACAGGCACCACAGCAATGGCACTCAACACCACCACGTTGCCCACTGATGAGACAGACCTCGACGAATACACCTTTGCTTTTGTCGGCAATCCCTATCTTGGATATAAGATTGTGAACTATGCTGCGGGAGAAGGGCAAATCCTCTCATCATCTACAACAATGAGCGGCAGCAACGGTGGCAGCACTTTCCCTGTGATGACCGACGAAAGCACGCTCCCTGCCGGGCATAACACATTCTGGATACCCACAAACAGCACATACGCCACAGATGGTTTCTTCCTCGCGCAGAAAGGACACGCAAATAACAGAATGAACATGCGAGACGGCAATCTGGCATATTGGTCCACCGGAGCCGACCATGGTTCCACTTTTCTTGTAACAGAACGAGTGTTCAGCGGCAGCGCAACAGGTATCGATGATATCATAACCGAGAACGAAACCGCACCAAGAGGTATATATGACCTTAGCGGGCGTCGCATACAGGAGATAACCGGTAAAGGGCTATATATTATAGATGGCAAGACTGTTATTGTAAAATAATAACCCCCAAAAATAATCGGCAAGGACACCTTTGCCGATTATTTTTTATCGCAATGTGGCATTTGGGTACTGATTCTTTTACACAAATGCAGATTTTTTGATTTTTTTTGCGAAATTTGCGATAACTTTGTACAAATTACCATTAAGATGGATTAAAACTGATGCAAAGAATACTATTTGCATATTTTGCACGTTAAGAAAGAGATGAAAAAGTTTCTCATATTCCTCATAATAACTATTGGTGCGCTGGCAGAGGCTCGTGCCCAATACGATGTACACTATACACACTACTGGAATATGCTCAACTTTTACAACCCTGCCGGTGCCGGAGCCACCGGCAAACTATGGGGATATATTGCATACAGCAACCAGATGACAGGCTTTGAGAACAATCCCAAAAGCATGCTCATAAATGTGGATTCTCCCATTCCTTTCGTTCGCGGCGACCACTCATTAGGAATAGGCGCGCTCAACGATGCCATAGGTCTTTTTACCAACCAGCATGTCTATTTCAACTATGCATATGGCTTTAAGCTGTTTGGCGGGCGCATGGCAGCTGGCGCGCAATTAGGGATACTCAACTGCAAATTCGACAACAAGAACATAGAGTTTGGTGGCGACAAGGATGACCCCGCTTTCCCGTCCGGTACAGCCGATGGCAACAAGTTCGATGTAGGCTTGGGAGTTCTTTTTCAGCACAAACATTTCTATGCAGGTATTGCCGGTTTCCACCTCAACTCGCCACTCATTCTGCTGGGCGAAACAAACGAAATTCAAATAGACCCGTATTATAATTTTACGGCAGGAGGCAATATTCCCATAAAAAATACGTTAATAACGATACAGCCCTATGTGCAACTGATGACGGACCTTGTTTCGTGGCGTGCCGACATAACAGCAAAAGGCACTTACACATACAACGACAAAGAGTATTTTGGAGGTATCACATACAGCTACGACACATCTGTGGCACTGTTTTTGGGAATTGAGTTCCTTAATGTAACGGCAAGCTACGCCTACGAACTTTACACATCGGGCGTGGGAGCAAAAAACGGAAATCACGACGTGTTCATCGGTTACAAAGTGAATCTCGATTTATTTAAGAAAGGAAAAAATAAACATAATAGTATAAGAATATTGAAATGATGAAAAAGATAATTTTTCTGCCAATGATTCTTTTGGTACTCGTTGCAGTATCGTGCCTCAGCCCTCGCAGCTATGGCAATGCCAACGGAGGAGAAGTTACAGGAGTGAGTACAGCCGGAATAAACGAGCCCACACCATATGGCATGGTGCTTGTAAAACGCGGCTCTATTAAAGTGGGCGAAGAGAAAGCCGATTCCCTGTGGGGAACGTCGGCTCCTTTGAAAGACATCTCGGTCGATGCCTTTTGGATGGACGAGACAGAGGTTTCAAACGCAAAATACCGCCAGTTTGTATATTGGGTGCGCGACTCTATCATTCGCGAGCGCCTTGCCGACCCCGCATATGGTGGCGACGAGACCTACAAGATTACAGAGGACGAGTATGGCGAGCCCATCGAGCCTTACTTGAACTGGAAGAAACCAATTCCCTGGCAAAGACCTACCGAGGACGAACAGCGTGCAATAGAAAGTGTTTATATTATAAACCCTATTACAGGCGAAAAGATGCTCGATGCCTCACAAATGAACTATCGTTACAGCATCTACGACTACACACAGGCAGCACTGCGCAAGAATCGCTTGAACCCCGAGGAGCGAAACCGCAACACCGATATCCCCACCGACTATAACGCCGAGGTGATAATATCGAAAGACACCGCATATATAGACGATGACGGGCTGATTGTGCGCGAAACAATTACACGCCCCCTTTCGAGCCAATTCGATTTCCTGCATACATACATCGTGAACATCTATCCCGACACCACATGCTGGGTAAACGACTTCCCTAATGCAAACAACGAGATGTACTTGAATCTCTACTTCAGCCACCCCAACTACAACAACCACCCGGTTGTGGGAGTGAGCTGGGAACAGGCAAACGCCTTCTGTGCATGGCGCACAGAGTATCTGTTGCGTGGCTTGGGAGCACAAGCTAAATGGATACAAAGATACCGCTTGCCCTCGGAGGCAGAGTGGGAATTCGCCGCACGCGGCAAAGAGGGTACAAAGTTCCCTTGGGAGAGCAACGATACCAAGAGCGACGAGGGCTGCTATTATGCCAACTATAAACCCGAAGAGGGCAACTACACAAAGGACGGCAGCCTCATAACATCACGTTGCGGCATATTCTCGGCAAACTCCAACGGACTTTATGACATGGCAGGAAACGTTGCCGAGTGGACCTCAACCGTATATACCGAAGCCGGCGTGTTGCAAATGAGCGATATGAACCCCGACCTGCAATACAAAGCAGCAAAGGAGGACCCCTACAGCATGAAAAAGAAGACCGTTCGCGGTGGTTCGTGGAAAGATGCCGTGCGTTTCATACAGGGCGCGACACGCAACTATGAATACCAGAACGAGTCTCGTTCATACATCGGATTCCGCTGTGTACGCAGCTATGCCGGCACCGATAGAAGAAGATAACAAGAAATTCACATATACAACAACATAAAAGCTATGGGCAAATATAAAAACGCAATAAGACGAATTCAGGCTTTCATGGATTCGGCAAGAGGAAAAACCATTCTTAACTATCTCTACAGCTGGGGTGCGGCAATCGTTATCTTGGGTACATTGTTCAAGCTGACACACATTGCCGGTGCCAACCTCATGCTCTTTGTGGGTATGGGAACCGAGGTTATCGTGTTCTTCTTCTCGGCATTTGAACGCCCCTACGACGTTGCCATTGACGAGAGAAAAGAGGAAGAGGCAGAAGATTTGGCTGTCAGAGGAGCAGGTTTGCAGGGTGGTACCATTGTTATCAACGGCAACATCGGCGGCGGAGGCGAGATATCGGCACAGGGCACAGTTGCAGCAACAGGCACTCCCGTTTATGCACCGGGAGCCACGGTAACAGGCAACCCCGACCTCATTCCGCAAATGGACGAGGTTACAGAGGAGTATATCGAGAAGGTACGCACCCTCAACGATGCCATCAAACATATTTCGGAGCAGACCGATGCTCTCGGACGCAATATGGAGGAGATGGAGATTCTCGGGCGCAATCTCACAGGCATAAACGCCCTCTACGAGACACAGCTGCGCAGTGCAGGTAATCAAGTGAGTGCGATAGACCAGGTGAATGAGCAAACCAAGAAGATGGCAGCACAGATTGAAGAGCTTAACGCTATGTATGCCCGCATGATTCAGGCAATGACAACTAATATGAACAAGCCTCAACTATAAGAGAACAGACAATGAAGGTAAAGAAACAGAGAGTCTCTCCGCGTCAGAAGATGATTAACCTCATGTATGTTCTTCTGATGGCGATGCTTGCGCTGAACGTCTCTTCCGATGTGCTCAACGGCTTTACATTGGTCGATGAGAGCCTGTCAAAGAGTTCAGTGAACGCGGGCAAGCAGAACGAGGCATTATATAAGGATTTTGAGGCCTTTATGGCACAAAACCCCGAGAAGGTACGCGAATGGTATAACCGCGCAACATATGTGAAAAACATCTCAGATTCGCTATACAACCTTGCCGACAGGCTTAAAACACGAATAGCCAAGAAGGCTGATGGAGCAGACGGCGACTACAACAACCTCAAAAACCGCGAGGACCTTGAAGCTGCCACATCTGTAATGCTTGCACCCGGTACCGGGCAGGGGCAGTTGCTCTACGATGCTATCACAGAGTACCGCGAAGAGATACTCGCAATGGTAACCGATTCGGTACAACGCGAAATAATAAAAAGCAGTTTCAGCACAGAGGTTCCGCGTCGCGACATCTCGTTATTGAAGAACTGGCAGGAATACCACTTTGAGAGCATGCCCGCAATTGCAGCCATCACACTGCTCACCAAGTTGCAGAACGATGTAAGATATGCCGAGGGCGAGGTTCTTCACACATTGGCACGCAATATCGATGTAGGCGATGTGCGCGTAAACCAGATTCGCTCATTAGTAATACCCACATCACGAAATGTGGTGCGTGGCAGCGAATTCTCGGCACAGATTATTCTTGCAGCAGTCGATTCAACCCAACGCCCGCAGATTTTCATTGACGACAAGCTCTTTGAAACAGAGAATGGCGAATACAGCAAGCTCTGTAACACTGTGGGAGACTACACCCTCAACGGATATATGCTTGTGAACGATGGAGCCGGTGCACAAACACGATACGATTTCTCGCAGAAATACACCGTAGTAGAGCCCACAGCCACCGTTAGCGCATCACTCATGAACGTGCTCTATGCAGGCTTCGAAAACCCGGTAAGCATATCGGTTCCCGGCGTTGCCGCAAACAAGATAAGCGCAAGCATCGCAAGTGGCAAAGGCTCGCTCAAGAGCGATGGAAAAGGAGGCTACATAGTGGTTCCCTCGCAAGTGGGTGAAAACATTGTAATAGGTGTAACAGCACAGAACGAAGAGGGACGCAGCCAAAGCATGGGACAATATAGTTTCCGTGTACGCCAGCTGCCCGACCCCACACCTTTCATTGAGTTCAAGGACAAGGACGGCAACACACAACGCTATCGTGGCGGAACCCCATTCAGCAAGCAGTCCCTTATGAGCACCGACGGTATTGTAGCGGCCATAGACGATGGCTTACTCAACATAGGTTTCAAAGTTCTTTCGTTTGAGACTGTGTTCTATGACAACATGGGAAATGCAGTTCCCCTATTGTCGCAAGGAGCCAGCTTCACTGCACGCCAGAAGGACATGTTCCGCAACCTGAGCCGCGGCAAGCGATTCTACATATCACATGTTAAAGCCATAGGCCCCGACAATGTAGAACGCCTGTTGCCCACATCTCTCGAAGTAATAATAAACTAATGCAGGAGACAGCCTGCCACAAACAAGGATAAAAGATAAGAGTTATGAAATATGTCAGCAAATTAGTGGTTATCATTGCAGTATCTCTCATGGGGCAATATGCGGTAGCACAACCACCTGCCCGCCTCAAAGAAAAGACCAAAAAAGAGCAGAAGGCAGCCACAAACGTTACTGTGAACATGACAGACCGAGCAAAGAGCCAATATCCCACAAACACGGTTCCGCAGGAGGTTGTGTGGAAACGCGACATCTACCGCTCGCTCGACCTTAAAAACGAAAAGAACGCATCGCTATACTATCCGGTAGAGCCAATGGGTACAAACGTAAACCTCTTTACATACGTTTTCCGCCTTATTCTCGACGGAACCATAAATGCCTACTCGTATAATCTTGATGGCTACGAAGCATTCAACGAAGAAAACAAGATTAACCCCAAAGACCTCCTCGATAACTACCGCATCTATTATGAGGAGAAAGACAGCGAACTTGTGGTGGGCAAAAGCGACATTCCCAGCAGCGAGGTTCTCAGCTATTACATAAAGGAGAGCTACTACTATGACCAGCGAACAGCAACATACAACCGCCATGTAACAGCAATATGCCCCGTATTGCATCGTGCAGGTGAGTTCACATCGGAGGTAACAAAATATCCGATGTTCTGGCTCAACTATGACGAGATTGCAACAGTTCTTGCACAGCAGACACTCGTTACAAGCAGTTATAACAACGTGTCGTCAATGACAATAAGCGACTATTTTACCAAAAATTGTTACGAAGGCGAGATATACAAGACAGTGAACCTCAGAAACCTCTCCTTGAACCAATACTGCAAAGACAGTACTGCATTAAAGAAGGAGCAGGCAAATATTGAGAAACAATTGACCGACTTCCGCGCAAATCTTTGGAACACACCAAAGCCTGTTGTTGCACCAACCGACAGCACAACAACGGCAAGCGACTCTGTTGTCACAGAGAAGAGCGAAAAGAAGAGTCTCTTCCGCAGCACAAAGAAAAAGAACAACGACAAGAAGGAAACCGTTAAAAAGAAAAAGAGCAGCAAAGGTGGTGCCGGCGGTGCAAGAGTATCTGTGAGACGAACCAGACGATAAGACACAATAACTTACAAACGGAGCAGCAACAACCCTGCTCCGTTTGTTATATAAAGAAAAGCGGTAAAATTTGCATTTTAACCAATTTTATACTTATTTTGTGCCCATAATAAAACAAGGCATCTCCTGCAAAAGTGAGAGGCGGAAAGAAAAAAGAAAATAATAACATTAAATTTTTGGAATATGAAAAAGATTTTTGGAATTGCAATCACATTGTGTTTGTTGGCATCAGCTCCTGCTTTTGCACAGTTCAATTGGGGTATTAAAGCCGGTATGAACCTCGCAAGCAAACCCGGTTCTCTCGACGATGTAAAGAGCGAAGGAAAGACCGGTTTCTTTGTGGGCCCCACAGCAAAAATCATGCTCCCCATCGTGGGCTTGGGCATCGAAGGTAACCTTCTGTATTCACAAACAAGTTCAGGACTCGATGGCGAGAATATCACACGTCGCAGCATCGAGGTACCCATCTACTTGCGTTACGAATTCTCTCTCCCCATTGTAAACAAATTCCTGGAGCCCTTTGTGGCAGTAGGTCCCCAATTCGGTTGGACTATCGGCGATGGCGAGGAGAGCTGGAAAGAGGCCGGCACCGAGATTGCAAAGTGGGAGTACAAGAAGAGCAACCTTAGCCTCAACTTGGGCGCAGGTGCCACACTGCTCAACCACATACAGTTGCACATCAACTACAATATTGCTCTTGGCAATACAGGCGAGTTGAAGAGCGACCCCACAAGCGCAGGCTGGGAGTATATCAAAGGTTCAAAGGTTAATACCTGGCAGGTATCAGCTGCTTATATCTTCTAATAGAGCAATAATATTTGATAATAAAATTCATAGGTGGCACTTCAATGCTACCTATGAATTTTATTATATGTATGCAACTATCAATTTTGCACATTCACCTCTTTTTCATACCTTCGCACAATAATATATGGCAAAATTTGCAGATGTAATATTACCTTTGCCTCTCCCCACTACATACACATACAGCATACCGCAGCAGTGGGAAGGGAGCGTGCAGACCGGGTGCCGCGTGAGCGTTCCTCTCGGTCCTAGGAAACATTACACTGCCATTGTTGCCGCCACCCACGACAATGAGCCCGCCGACTGCAAAGTGCGCCCCATAGAGGAACTGCTGGACGAGGCACCTATAATTCTGCCCACACAATTAAAATTATGGGAGTGGATTGCGCGATACTATCTGTGCAGCATGGGAGAAATTTACAAAGCAGCAATACCACAGGGGCTGAAGGGCGAATTCAAGCCACGCACCGAGCAACGCACAAGGCTCACCAAGCATTGTCGCGATGAAAAAGCAATCTCGCTTGTGCTGCAATCCCTCTCACGCGCTCCACGGCAAAAGCGGCTTTTGAATACATATCTGCAAATGTCGCAGTTCTACAGCGGGCAGTGTTTGGAAGTTTCCAAGCACAAGTTGCTGGAACACGCCGATGTGCAACCCACCATATACAAAGAACTCACCGACAAAGGTTTCTTAGAGAGCTACGAGGTGGAGATTGGACGCCTCAGCACAGAAGCTGAACCTGTCGTGCCGCAAAACAGCCTCAACGATGCGCAAAAAAGAGCATTCGAGGATATAAAGGAGAGTTTCACCCGGAAAAATGTAACCCTGCTGCACGGAGTAACCTCGGCAGGAAAGACCGAGATATACATACATCTTATCACAGAAGCTCTTGAACGCGGTGAACAGGTTCTATACATGTTGCCCGAGATTGCTCTCACAAAGCAGATAGTGGAGAGGCTGAAAAGAGTATTCGGCAACCGCATAGGGCTCTACCATTCAAAGTTCTCCGATGCAGAAAGAGTTGAAATATGGAAGAAACAGATGAGCGACACCCCCTATGATATCATATTGGGCGTGCGTTCCTCGGTATTCCTCCCATTCAAAAGACTCGGGCTTGCCATTATTGACGAAGAACACGAGAACAGCTATAAGCAACAAGAACCTGCGCCACGCTACAACGCCCGTAACGCAGCCATTGTGCTTGCGTCATACTATGGAGCAAAAACCCTGCTGGGCACAGCCACCCCATCAATAGAGAGCTACTACAATGCCACAACCGGGAAATATGGGCTTGTGAGCCTCACCACCCGACATCGCGCCGTGCAACTGCCACAGATTGAGGTGGTAGATATAAAAGATATGAAGCATCGCAAACGCATGACAGGCCCATTCAGCGACCCGCTAACAGATGCTATGAGCACAGCGCTTAAAGAGGGCAAGCAGATAATACTATTCCAGAACCGCCGTGGATATGCGCCGCTCCTGGAGTGTCGCACCTGTGGCTGGGTACCCAAATGCAAGCATTGCGATGTGAGCCTTACTCTGCACAAGAATGCCGACAAACTCACTTGCCATTATTGCGGCTACACGGTACCTGCACCCAAATATTGTCCTAACTGCGAAGAGAACAATTTCGTAAACCTCGGCTACGGCACGGAAAAAATTGAGGACGACCTGCAAAATCTCTTCCCAACAGCACGCATAGCCCGCATGGACCTCGACACCACACGCACACGCACTGCATACGAAAACATAATAACCACATTCCAGGAAGGAAAAACCGATATTCTTATTGGCACACAGATGGTATCCAAAGGGCTGGATTTTGACAACGTTGCCGTGGTGGGTATAATTAATGCCGACAGCCTGCTCAACTACCCCGACTTCAGAGCCACCGAACGCGCCTTTCAGCTTATGGCACAAGTGGCGGGCAGAGCCGGACGCAAGAACGGGCAAGGCAAGGTGTTCCTGCAAACAAAGGTACCCGATGCACCGGTCATTCCACACATTGTGGATAACAACTATATTCAGTTCTACAATACCCAACTTAGCGAGCGCATGATGTTCCATTATCCTCCTTTTTATCGGTTGGTTTACATCTATATTAAGCACCGCGACATTAAAATACTGGAAGAGTTCTCAGAACAACTGGGCAACCACATGCGCACCATCTTTGAAAGCCGCATTTTAGGACCCGACCTGCCCCCAGTTGCGCGCATCAAGCAACTCTACATACGAAAAATTGTGCTAAAGATAGAAACCGCTCTCTCGCAATACAAGGTAAATGAAACATTGCTGGCAATACAACAAGCCTTCACGCAAAACCCACGCTACCGTTCCATCACCATGTACTACGATGTTGACCCGCTTTAACAGTGTTTATATGTTTTTCGCGGTTTTTCGCTTATAATATTTTGTTCATATCCCGCTATTTAGGTAACTTTGCAGCAATTTAGGGGAATAATGCCTCCCTTTTGTGCATTATACAAGAGAAATAAGAACAATATATCATAAATGAAACAATTCAAAATAGTAAACAACACTATCGGCTGGCTCATATTCCTTGTAGCTGCAGCAACATACTGCCTCACGGTTGAGCCCACCGCAAGCTTTTGGGATTGCCCCGAGTTTATTCTCTCGGGAAACAAATTAGAGGTGGGACACCCCCCCGGCGCACCATTCTTTATGCTCACAGCAAACTTTTTCTCACTGTTTGCAGAGCCTCAGAATGTCGCTCTCATGGTAAACTATATGAGCGCAATACTGAGTGCAGGCGGTATCCTGTTCCTCTTCTGGACCATCACCCACCTCACACGCAAGCTCATTGTGGGGAACGGCAAGGATATTTCCACATCGCAGCTCATAACCATAATGGGCGCAGGCGTTGTGGGCGCGCTTGCCTACACATGGAGCGACACCTATTGGTTCAGCGCAGTTGAAGGAGAGGTTTACGGTTATTCTTCACTCTTTACCGCGGTAGTCTTCTGGCTCATTCTAAAATGGGAAGAGCATGCCGATGAGCCCCACAGCGACCGTTGGCTGGTGCTCATAGCCTATCTGACGGGGCTTTCAATAGGTGTTCACCTTTTGAATCTTCTTTGTATTCCTGCTATTGTACTTGTAGCATACTACAAACGCACGCCAAATGCCACTCTCAAAGGCTCCATGCTCGCCCTGTTGGTATCGGCAGTGCTCGTTGCGGTTGTGTTATATGGCATTGTACCGGGAGTCGTTAAGGTTGGCGGCTGGTTCGAGCTGCTGTTTGTAAACGTTATGGGGCTACCTTTCAACACCGGTCTTATAACATACATCATTCTATTGTGCGGAGCTCTTATTTGGGGATTGATTGAGAGCGAGAAGGGCAACAGCCGCAAGAATCTCGCCATTGCATTTGTCGCATCGGTGGGATTGCTGGGAATACCCTTCTATGGATATGGCATACTAAGCATAATCATAGGCATAGTGGTGCTTGCTGCACTTTTTATCACAACCATATATCGCAAGGGAGAGAAATATCTCGTAAACCTGCGCCTGCTAAACACCTCGTTGCTCTGCATGCTGGTAATCATGGTAGGCTATTCCTCATACGCACTCATCGTTATACGCTCGGCTGCAAATACCCCCATGGATCAGAACTCTCCCGAGGACATTTTCACGCTTGGAGCATACCTTGGACGAGAGCAGTATGGCAAACGCCCCTTACTCTACGGACAAGCATATAGTTCGGAGCTCGACCGCGTGCCTCAAGGGCAATATCTTGTTGCAAAAACCAAGACAGGCGCGCCCAAATATGCACCCAAAGAGAAAAGCAGCCCCGACGAAAAAGACTCTTACGAGATAGTGAGCTATGACAAGGATTATATCTTTGCAACAAACATGCTCTTTCCACGCATGCACAGCATTGAACACGGCAACTTCGGTCCGCAAAAGATAAATCTTTATGAGCAATGGTGCGGTGGAGAGATTAAAGGACACAATGTGCGTTACAAGACATCTTGGGGTGAAGTGATGGATGTAAAAATGCCTACACAGTTTGAGAACCTCCAGTTCTTCATAAACTACCAGCTCAACCACATGTATTGGAGATATTTCCTGTGGAATTTTGTGGGCAGGCAGAACGACCTGCAAAGCCACGGAGAGATGGAGAAGGGAAACTGGATTACAGGCATATCATTCATCGACAACCTGCTTGTGGGCAACCAGGACACCTTGCCATCTATACTTAAAGAGAATAAAGGACACAACGTGTTCTATGCACTTCCTCTTATACTCGGAGTGATTGGAATGGTGTGGCAGGCACGACGCGGCAAAATCGGCACACAGCAGTTCCTCGTTGTGTTCATGCTCTTCTTCATGACCGGTATTGCCATTGTGTTATACCTGAACCAAACCCCATTGCAACCTCGTGAGCGTGATTATGCATACGCAGGCTCGTTCTACGCATTTGCAATATGGATAGGAATGGGCGTGGCTGCACTGACAGAGGGAATAAAAAAGAAAAACACAGCGATAAGCATTGCTGTGGCAGTAATCAGCCTGCTTGTACCCATACAAATGGTATCACAAACATGGGACGACCACGACCGCAGCGGTCGCTACGCCTGTCGCGATTTCGGACAAAACTACCTTGCCTCTATCCCCGAAGAAGGAAACCCCATTATCTTTACCTGTGGCGACAATGACACATTCCCCTTGTGGTACAACCAGGAGGTTGAGGGCGTGCGCACCGACGCACGCGTGTGCAACCTATCTTATTTACAAACCGACTGGTATATAGACCAGATGCGCCGCCCTGCATACGACTCACCCTCTATCCCCATAAAATGGGAGAGAATAGACTATGCCGGCACTGCAAATGACGACATTGAGATAAGACCCGAGATTAAAGATTATATATTATCGGTATATAAAGAAAACCCCGAGGGTGCAAAAAAACGTTTCGGCGAGAATCCTTTTGAAGTGAAGAACATCATGAAAAACTGGGTGTGCTCAAGAAACGAGAAACTGCACTATATACCCACCGACACTCTATATATAGAGATCGACAGAGATGCCGTTATACGCTCGGGCATGGTAATACCCGAGGAGTATGCCGACTCTATGCCGCGATACATGACAATCTCGCTAAGCGGTCTTTACAAGATAAATCGTTCCGACCTTATGCTGCTTGAGATGCTTGCACAGTGTAACTGGGAACGCCCGCTATATATGTCCATGACCGTGGGAGACGAGAACTATTTGAGTTGCCTCAAAGACTTCTTCGTACACGAAGGACTTGCCTACCGCATCACCCCCTTCAACTGGGTGGAACTGGGCTACAGCACAGCAAAATCAACAGTTGTGGATACAGAAAAATTCTACAACAACGTGATGAACCGCTTTAAGTTTGGAGGCTTGAAGGAGAACCCCGACTACTACTCCGATGAGACCATAAGCAGAATGGTATATACCCACCGACGCGTCATCAGCTCGCTTGCCACAAATTTATACAACGAAGGTCATAACGAAGAGGCACTTAACCTGCTCAACCTCATAGAAGAGGAACTGCCATCGAGCATAGTACCCCACAACCCCATGACCGGAGGCATGGATATTGCTCGCCTCTATATCACATTAGGGGAGAATGAAAAAGGACGCAAAATAATGAGCAAGCTCATTGATGACCAGATGGAGTATATCAACTGGTACAGCAGCCTCAGCAACCGCCGTTTCAAGGCCACAATGCAGGACAGTTACATGGCATTTGAGATAACCAAGCTGATGATAGACGAGCTCCAGAAAGGAGACAAAGAGTGCAAAGCGGCAGCAGCCGACTACAACACCGAGCTTACCACGTTATTCGAGGCTTGGAAACAACGACTTAACTAATAAAACAGAAAAGAAGTATGTTTATAGAACAGGTACCCGAATTCTTCCGCAATCTATACCCAAAGGCATTGTGGCGAATGAACCCCGACGAAAAGGCAGTTTATCTGACCTTTGACGACGGGCCTATACCTGTTATTACCCCATGGGTGGTGGAGCTCCTTGAGCGAAACAACATAAAGGCAACATTCTTCATGGTGGGCGACAATGTGCATAAGTTCCCGCAGGAATATATGCAGGTGGTAGAGGGCGGGCACCGCTTGGGCAACCACACTTTCAACCACCTGAAGGGACTGTTCACAAGTACCAAAAGATATATTGACAATGTAGACCAGGCCGATGCCTTCATACACAGCAACCTTTTCCGTCCGCCACACGGACTGCTGCGCAGGCAGCAATACAACGAACTGAGCGAAAGATACCAGTTCGTTATGTGGGACCTCGTTACACGCGATTACAGTATCCACATGTATGGAGAAGATGTGCTTGCCAACGTAAAACGGTACACCCGCAATGGTTCGATAATAACATTCCACGATTCGCTGCGCTCCGAGAGCAACTTAAGATACGCTTTGCCACGAGCAATAGACTGGTTGCTTGAGCAAGGCTACACATTCAAGATTTTTGAGTGATGACACCGCAGGAACTATCTATCTACTGCAAATCCGAGGCCAAACGCCTCGGATTTGCAGTATGTGGCATTGCAAAGGCTTGCGATGTGCCTGCCGCAGAGAGCGACAGACTAACCGATTGGGTGGCACAAGGGTTGCATGGAGAGATGAGCTATCTCGAACGCAACAGCGACAAACGCCAAAGCCCCACAACACTTTTCAATGGTTGCAAAAGTATCATATGTGTAGCCATGAGCTATGCACAAGAGGAGCACGACGAAGAAAAGTTGCATCTGTCGCGATATGCACAGGGAAAAGATTACCACAAGGTGGTAAAAGACCGTCTCTACCTGTTGCTGACCGCCATAAAGGAGAAGACAGAGGTGAAAGGACGCCCCTTCTGCGACTCCGCACCTGTTATGGAGCGATTCTGGGCGGCAAGAGCAGGACTCGGCTGGATAGGGCGCAACCATCAGCTCATAATTCCGCATATGGGCTCATATTTCTTTCTTGGAGAACTGTTTGTGGATTGCGAGCTTGAATACGACAATCCCTTTGACTCAAACTTTTGCGGTAACTGCCACAAATGCTTAGACAACTGCCCCACCGCCGCCCTCTCTGCAGAGAGATTCGATGCAAGGAAATGCCTCTCATATCTCACAATAGAATATAGCGGGGAACTGCCCAAAAACATCGGTGAAAAGATGGGAAAATGCTTCTACGGCTGCGATCGTTGTCAAGCTGCATGCCCATGGAACAAGCATGCAGCACCATGCGCCACCAAGGAACTGCGCACAAGCAAAGAACTTGCAACAATGAATGATGAAAGCTGGCGCAAACTTACAAAAGAGCAGTATGATAACCTGTTTACAGACAGCGCTGTGGAGCGTGCGGGATATGAGAAACTCATGCGCAACATTGCCGCATTAAAAGACTAACGGCACAGCACCTCGCACACCTTATCCTGCCACACACGCACCGGGCGGGCTTTGGGAGAACCCTCGTTCAAAATCACAAATGCCAGATCATGACCATTGGAGGCTTGTGCATAACCGGCAAGAGTACATACACCCGTAACCGTTCCCGTTTTTGCAAAAACCCTCTTATATGCCGCAGTCCCTTTTGCACGATGCTTGAGAGTACCGCTTATCCCCGATTGCGGCAAAGCACATAATATCATATCGTACAAATCCTTACGAGAATAGGCATACCGCAACACCTGCATAATCATATCGGCAGAAACAAGCGTATAGGGCGACAATCCCGAGCCATCACAGACATCATAGCTCAGCGGCATATCAAGCGTATAATCCAAAAATCCCTTGATAATATCAGGCCCCATGGACTGCTTCACAGGGAACCTCCCATAAAGAGAGCCTAAGTGATACGCAAGAGCTTCGGCACACAGGTTGTCACTCTCCATAAGAGCCTCTGCCACAATATCATTAACAGAACGGCGCACCACTGCCAGCGTATCACATCCTTGCGGCGCCACACCCGTATCGACAGCCCTCACAGCCACCCCGCGAGCAGCGAGTTGCTCGGCAGCCACCGCTATAAAGTAACCCTGTGAGGGATACACATTCATCTTTTCACTCTTTGCCTTGGAACAATCGCCACGCAAACGGATAACATTTGTACCACAAAGCCAATCGCGCAGAATAGTAAATTTCTCACCCGTTCCTCCCCTGCTCACAGCCTCGTTCACAACAGAATAGAACGACGAAGGAGGGTAACACTCCACATAAGGAGCCTTGCCACTCTCGGCAGGCTTTGCCGTCACCTGCACACAACCGCCACACAGCATAAGCGGCGAGATATAAGGCTGGAATTCCCACGGAGTATCGTCCCACGCCCAGCCCGGTCCCCAATAGACAGAATCCATAAAAGAGCAATCGGCATAAACAGTATCGGCAACAAAACCGGCAGGCACGCTCTGCAACATCGAGCAAAGGTCATCATAGGAGAAAAGCGGGTCAATCTCCCCTTTGAAATACAACGAACCACCCTTCTTCAACAGATAAGTATCAACGGTGTAGTTGCACCCCAACCGCTCCAAAGCCACAACAGAGGTTATTATTTTAAGAACCGATGCCGGACGAGAGAGTTTGTGGGCACGATGAGAGAAAAGCAACGAATCGCTTGTGAGGTCATATACCACAAGCGAGGCATCGCTGTATGAAAGCAGTTCATCATTCAACAGGTGTGTCAAATCCTTGTGCGACGGCTGTGCATAAGAGATTGCCACGGCAAACAAAACACTTATAAAAAGGGAAAAACGGGTATTCATCGGGGCGTAAAATAATCCTATCATCTGATTTTTTTGTAAAACTACTCATTATTTGTCAAAATAGAAGAGCAGAACCGCATTTTTATTTGAAACAAGGCGATAATATTATGTAATTATTTTATAATTTTGCAAACTAAGAGCAAGAAAAACAAACGCGGGGCTCGATGCATGCCTTTGAGCTTCTATAAACCCACAGCCACACCAACCCTGCATAAATCTACGGAATATGGTTAAGAGATTCGATTTTTTGGTTATCGGTTCCGGAATTGCCGGAATGAGCTATGC
>CAYRFX010000041.1:0-20922 GCA_964423665.1 uncultured Bacteroidaceae bacterium
TCATTCATTGCATCGAGCAGATGAAGGCTGTCCGCTCCATAAAGAACACGCAGATAATCAAAAAGAGGTTGCAGCACAAAAGCTGTTAAAGCAAACCCCATCACAAACATTGCCGCAGCAAATCCCACAATAGTGAGAAAATCCTTGACGTTATTATTCTTCACAAGCACATACAGGAGAGTAAACAGCAAAGGGAGCCACACAACAGGCATGGCAAAAACGCCAATGCACCCATCAATAAAGAGCGATTCCCCGCCGGTCATGGACAACAGCAGATGTTTATCCATATCTATAATATCCTGTATCTTGTACATACGCATTAAATTTTCTCAAGAACCGTAGCGGGCACCCACCCTTTTGTTCCATCTTCAAGTTCAATCTCTTTCCAGCCCTTCATGGTATCATCAGTGATACTAACCTTCCGCCCTTCATGAATAACAAAGAGGTCGGTTCCCGAATTATCGGGGGTACTTTTTGCCGTAACACTCGGCTGCATAAGAATAGCCTGAGTGCGATTGGTCAGCTTTTCATGATGATGCCATGCTGCTATATTTGCAAATATAGTAACTACAGCCGAAAGAAGAGCCACGATGAAACCGATTTTTCTAAATTCCACCCTGTTACCGAACAGAAAGAGAAGTAACATAAGCAGAAATAGAACAAATGTGGTTATTGCCACAACAGCCCATGTACCCATTGCAAAAAGATTAATAATATTCTCAATCCACACGGCAAAGAAAATTCTGTATGGCTCCGACACTTTGTCAACAATCTTGCTTTGTGCAAGCGTAAGGTTGAATTTAATATCCTCATCACCCGGGGCAAGCAACAAAGCTCTTTCGTAATTGAGAATAGCTTTTGCAATCTCGTTACTCTTGTAATATGCATTTCCAAGATTGTAATACACATCGGCAGCTTCGCCTTCAGTTGCAAGCAACTGTTCATATATGGTTATTGCGCCTGCATAGTCATTTGCAATATAAAGACTATCGCCCGCAGCCTTTGTAACCACGCCCTCCTGTGCAACAGCAAAGAGAGGAATGAAAAACAATATAATATATGTTGCAATCTTCATTTCGTTATCTTTTGATTGAATTTTCCATTTTACTAATAATCTCTATTGCCATATTATAAACCTTGTCCATAGCGGCACCGGCATCACCCGGAGCATAACGGGCAAATTCGCCCTCGTTGAGCACAGAATGCAGCTCAGCTACAAGCGCTACATCAACCCCTTTCTTGGCAAGCTCGGCTGCAATATTCTCTTTCGAGAGCTGCGACACAGGGATACTCAGTTTATCGCTCATATACCCCCAAAGAGTTTTGAGAATTTCATCATAGAACTCATTCTTCCTGTTCTCTTTAAGCAATTTGTTTGCCACCTTCAAACGTTTTACCGCCACCTTGTTTGCCTTTTTTGTACGCATAGCCGCAATATTGGCATTCTCCTTCATCTGTTTGCGATATATAATTATATATGTTGCAAACAGCATCAAGGGAAGAATATACCACAGCCAATAGGTTGCCGATGCAAAGAAATAATTGCCTCGATTGTTGAGACGGACATCGCCTCTCTTTATGTAGCGAATATCCTGCCCAAGCAGTTTAAGTTCCTCTTTACTCACATATGCAGCAACACTTCCGGTAGCAGACTCTTTGCCCTTTTCCACCTGCAATGTGTAACTTTCGCTTTCCAACGTTTTATATTGTTTGGAAGCAATATCAAAATATGAGAACTTCACAGAGGGGATTGTATATTCGCCACCATAGCGGGGGATAAAGAGATACTCGATAACTTTATTACCTGTAAATCCCTTGCTTACAAGTGAAATTTTATTATCTACTTTGGGATCATAAACCTCAAAATCTTCGGGGAATGCAACTTCGGGAGTTTTTATGAGTTTCATATTGCCGGTTCCCGAAATAACAAGTCGCAATGTAACTGCATCGTTAGCCTTTACATTTGTCTCGCTCAGTGAGGATGTGATTTTGAAAGTTCCCACAGCTCCTGAAAAATCGGAAGGTTTATTAGCAGGCAGTTTCTGCACATTTAATTTAAGTTTAGGAGTACGCAGCTCTTTTTTTACCTCCATAATTCCGCCGGCGTTAAAGAAATCAAACGGGTCATACGAACGTGTATGCACCGAAACTACACCTTCGTAAACAGCCGATGGTATTTCAATTTCTCCGCTCTGTTGGGGGAACAGAACATACTGTTGCCAAAGTATTGCACGATAGTTGCGCCCGTTATAATGCTCGAGTTGCCACTCCTTGTTTGGTGGCAGGTTCACCTCCTGTATCTGAAAGCCTTTAAGGTCGGGAATTTTGCCGTTGAGCGCGGTGAGGTTTACCGCAGAATATACCTTGAAGGAGAGAAGAACAGCCTCCTGTTCATATACCGTGGTTTTGTTAAGTGTTGCAGTCATAAAGAGGTCATCGGCAGCAATATTGGTCGATTGGTTGCTCCTGCTGCCCGCACGCTGTGCCGTTGCGCTGTTCTGCGCACTGCTCGCCCTGTCGGGTGGCAATACTTTTATTGTCAATGGGTTCGATGTGTAATCTTTTCCATTGATACTTGCTGTGGCACCGGGTATTTTATATTCGCCCTCTTTGTCTGCAATAAGTGTGTATGTAAACACCAATGTTGTGCTCGACGACATTTGACCATTCACATTCTGCCAGCTCGATTGTTGCGAGCGATAAGGCCCTGCAACAATAGTGAAACCCTCCAATGCCGGCAGGCGAGGTTCTTTTGCGTTATGAGTGTTTATTGTATATTGAAGTTTGAACTGTGTATGTGCAACAACAGTCTTTGGGGCCGAAGCCTCAAACAAGAGGTCGTCGGCAAACACTGCCGGTATTGTTACCAGCAACAATAGTGTTGTCAGAACTATTTTTCTCATCTATGCTTATTCTACTTATATTACAAATTTACAATTACCCTATCTACCAATCTTTATCAAGTTGTTTGCCACGCAGTTGCATCATCTTCATAACCTTCTCCTGCACATCTTTCTCGTCCTGCATTGCCGACTCTAACAACTGCTCGGCATTCTCTTTCGACATCTCATTTTCATTCTCCTCTGCCGATTGCTGTTGTTGCTGCTGTTCTTCCGGCTTTTCCTGCTCTTTATTCTCGTTCTGTTGCTGCTGTTCTTGTTGTTGCTGCTCTTGCTGTTGTTGTTGTTCTTCTTGCTTTTCCTGTTCTTTATTCTCGTTCTGTTGCTGCTCCTTATTCTCCTGTTGCTGGTTCTGCAACTGTTTCATTGCAACGACAAGATTATAACGTGTCTCATGGTCGGTGGAATTTTCGCGCAACGCCTGCTTGTAGTATTCCACTGCATGTACATAATCCTTTGACGCTTGGCAAATTACACCCATATTATGATGTATTTGTGCAAGTTCTTTTTTATCCGTCGCCCTTTTCTCTGCCATTGTATATTGGTCCATGGCTTCCTGCGCCTTATTTTGATATAAAAGAGCATTGCCCAGATTATAAAGAGCCTCGCTGCCATTGGGGTCAATCTCCACTGCCTTGCGATACTCCACCTCAGCCTTGTCATATAGACTATCGGCATAGAGCTTGTTACCGCTTCTCAAATGTTCGCGGTAACTTTTCTGCGCCGATACACCGGTAAACAGAAAAGCTGCAAATACAATTAATATATATCTAATCTTAAGCATATCGGTAATTTTATTTATCAAATAACTTGAATCCGCGAGTCAAACGGCTCTTGCCGGTGAGTATAAGCACCTCAATTACAAGCAAAAGAAAAGCAAACCATGCAATAAACTCAAACTGTTCGTTAAACTCGGTATAAACCTCTGTCGTTACATCGGCTTTTGCAAGCTTGTTCACCTCGTTTTCCAATAATTTTTGTGCATTATTGGTGTTATCAACCCTTATGTATGCGCCATTGCCTGCCTGTGCCACAGCCTGCGCCATCTCCTCATTCAATTTGGTAACAACCACATTGCCCTCTTTATCGCGACGATAATCGTTGCTCCCGGTTACAGGTATGGGGGCACCCTCAAGCGAACCGATACCAAGAACATAAACGTTCATGCCCTTGTCGGCAGCCATTTTTGCCGCCTCTTCGGCACCGCCTTCATGATTTTCACCATCTGTTATAAGCACAATGGCCTTGCCCACCCCCTCGGTGGCTGTAAAACTTTTCATGGCAAGGTCTATTGCCGCACCGATGTCTGTTCCTTGACGTGTGATAAGGGCGGGAGAGATTGTCTCCAGAAACATTTTTGCCGAGATAAAATCATTTGTTATGGGCAACTGCACAAAGGCATCGCCGGCAAAGACAATAAGCCCCACCTTGTCGTTCTCAAATTTATCGATAAGGCGTGATATTATCTTTTTTGCCTTCTCCAAACGATTGGGGGCAATATCCTCTGCCATCATAGAATTTGAGATATCGAGCGCAATGACCGCTTCTATACCCTGCCTTGTTATCGTCTCCTTCTTTGAACCGAACTGAGGACGTGCCAATGCAACTATCAAAAGTGCCAATGCTGCAAGTGAGAGCCAGAATTTTATCCCCGGGCGATAAACAGACACATCTGGCATGAGATTCTTAAGCAACTGCACGTCGCCATATAGTTTCAGATTCTTTCTCCTTCTATAATTTGAGTATATATACACTGCCAATATAAGCGGCAGCACTATAAGCAGATAAAAATATTCGGGGCTTGCAAATTTCATGTCATAATACGTTTAAGGTATCTTCTTTAATATGGTGTTACGCAACAGTATCTCAAGCAGCAGCGCAACGAATGCTGCTAATGCGAAAACCTGGAATTCCTCTTCGCGCGTACTGAACTCTTTCACATTTAACTTTGTACGTTCAAGCTTGTCAATCTTCTCATATACCTCTTTAAGTTTAGAATTGCTTGTGGCACGATAGTAATTTCCATCGGTTATGGTTGCAATCTTGTTGAGCGTAGTCTCGTCAATCTCCACCGGCACATTCACCACTCTGCCACCATAAGGATAAGGAGCGGTTCCGTTTGTACCTACACCAATGGTATATATTCTTATACCGAACTTCTGAGCAATCTCCGCAGCTGCCTCGGGTGAGATTTCTCCTCTGTTATTGGAACCATCTGTGAGCAGAATAACGACTTTGGATTTTGCCTTGCTCTCTTTTAAGCGGCTCACAGCATTTGCGATACCCATACCGATAGCTGTTCCGTCCTCTATTATTCCCTGAGCGGCAATATCACACTTAACTGAGTTCAACATATTGAGCATCACAGCGTGGTCTGTTGTCAAAGGGCATTGTGTAAAACTTTCGCCGGCAAAAATAGTGAGTCCTATGTTATCATTGGGGCGGCTATTGACAAAGTCGGCAGCCACCTGCTTTGCCGCCTCCAATCGGTTAGGAGTCAAGTCCATTGCAAGCATACTTGTGGAGACGTCCATTGCAAGCATAATATCAATACCCTCAACCTCTGTATTCTCCCATCTGTTTGTGCTTTGCGGACGAGCCAGCACCAATATAACCATGGATAGTGTAATAACACGCAACACAAAAGGAAGGTCTATGATATAATTCTTATAGCTCTTTACATCTTTGAGGAAAGGTGCCGCAGTGGAAACCTTCATGGCAGGCTCCAGTTTGCGACCTTTCAAGATATACCACACCACATACATTGCAAGCGGTATAAAAAGAAGCAAATATCCTATCTTAGAGAAAAACATATTAAATAACAACTATTAGCTTAACAAATAATATAACTCACAAACGAGCAGAACAAATACTGCGATAGTAGCCAGCGACAACAGCACCACAGATAGCAACAATAATCTTTTTTCACGCACAGAACGCTGGTTCACAACCTTCTTTTCGGTAGGTTGTTGCGAAGTTTCATCATCGGTTGCTTTTGTTTCATTCACAAAATCTATGGCATTGAGCAGGTTGCGGTCATTCTCGTTCATCGGCGGGTTGAACTTTGCAAATTTCACAAGATCGGCAGTCTCCAAAATCTCGCGCAACTCCCTTATGCTCTCCTTATCCTTTATCTTCAATAATTCATCAACAATCTCAGCCGTGGTCATCTCGGTGGCATTGAAGGCAAACCTCTCGTTCATATATTCGCGCAAAGCGTCAGTAAGAGCAGTGTAATAATCTTTACTGCTGCCTGCCGTGCGCCAGCTTTCATCGCTTTTTATACGTTTAATCTCGTTCAAAGCCACAACATGTGCAGGCAATTTAGGTTTAAGCTTTACTATACGAATTATAGGCTTATTATTTATGTATCTTATCGTTACCCATGCGAGCACAGCTGCTAAGATGATAAACAACAATGAATAGCCCACGGGAGCTTTGTAGTCGTCCCATGTAAGCTCCACCGCCCAAATATCCTTTGGTGGGAAAAATTGGTCGAGGTTGGTGGTATCGACAGGCATCATATACACTGCAAGAGCAAGTTCCTCCGAGTAGAAAGGCTCGCCATCGACCAGCACCTCAAAAGCAGGAATAACATATATGGCACTGTCAAAAGATGTTACCACATACTCTTCTGTTATGAGCAGGCGTTTCCCGTCATTGAGCAACTGTGTATCGTTGGGGAGTTTCTCCACAATCTCCACGCCCTCCACTATCTCTTTTTCAAACAATGGAAGGAGAGTTCTTTTGCCGGCATCGACACCCACCTTAAGTTTAATTCTTGCCTGCTCGCCGATAAGGCGCTGGCATGAGTCAATCTCGGCATTCACCGACACATTGCCTTGCGCAACAGCCACACCTGCAAACATTGCAAGCTGCAGAAATATAAAAAACAATCTCTTCATTATCTCTAATACTTTTACGCATTAGGCGCGCATGGCAAACAACGCCATCAACGCCTTTACATAATCTTGGTCGGTACGCACCGAGACGGAATCCACACGGCTTTTCTTGAAAATCTCCTCAATGGCAGCAGTCTGTTCATTCCACCACTCGCGCTGTGCTCTTTGCACACTGCTCGAAGAGGTGTCGATATACATCTCCTGCCCACTCTCGGCATCTTTAATCTTCATAAGCCCTATTTGTGGCAACTCCTTCAAACGGCGGTCATACACTCTTATGGCTACAACATCGTGTTTGCGATTGGAAATAGTCAGCGCATTTCTATAATCCTGCTCGGCAATAAAATCGCTTAACATAAATGCTGTGCACCTCTTTTTAATGGCATTTGTGAGGAATTGCAGTGGCACCTTAATATCGGTTTTTTTGCTTGCAGGTTCAAAGTTTATGAGCTCTCTGATGATATATAGAATATGTTTTCTGCCTTTCTGAGGCGGAATGAACTTCTCCACCACGTCCGAGAAAAATATTACACCAATCTTGTCATTATTCTGTATTGCGGCAAAAGCAATAGTTGCAGCAATCTCGGTAACCATATCACGTTTCATCTGTTTTATGGAACCGAAGTCAAGGCTTTGCGACACATCGACAAGGAGCATAACAGTGAGCTCGCGCTCCTCCTCAAAAACCTTTACGAAGGGTTTGTTGAAGCGTGCCGTTACGTTCCAATCAATATCGCGCACATCATCGCCATATTGGTACTCTCTCACCTCGCTAAACGACATACCACGCCCTTTGAAGGCAGAATGATACTGCCCGGCAAAGATATTATGAGACAATCCGCGTGTCTTAATCTCAATCTTGCGAACCTTTTTTATAAGTTCACTCGTCTCCATAATCTTTCGTTAGGGTACCTCAACATTATTCAAAATGCGGCTGACAATCTCATCGGCAGAAACGTTGCTTGCCTCAGCCTCGTAGCTCAGTCCTATACGGTGGCGCAACACATCATGAGCCACGGCACGCACGTCCTCGGGGATAACATATCCGCGACGCTTGATGAACGCGTATGCACGCGCTGCAAGAGCAAGATTTATTGAAGCACGGGGCGAGCCGCCAAAAGATATCATCTCCTTCAAATCCTTCATGCCATATTTGTCGGGATAACGTGTGGCAAACACAATATCGGCAATATATTGTTCAATCTTTTCGTCAAGATACACCTGACGAACCACCTTGCGCGCCTCTATAATTTCCTCGGGTTTCAGTACAGGTTTCACAACCACTTTCTCACCCGTAATATTCTGTCTGATAATCTTTTTCTCCTCTGAAAGTTCGGGGTAGCCGATAACCACTTTAAGCATAAAACGATCGACCTGCGCCTCGGGCAAGGGATAAGTACCCTCCTGCTCTATGGGGTTCTGTGTGGCAAGCACAAGGAAAGGAGAAGGCAATTTGAATGTCTCCTTGCCTATTGTAACCTGTCTCTCCTGCATAGCCTCCAACAGCGCACTCTGCACTTTGGCGGGTGCACGGTTAATCTCGTCGGCAAGCACGAAGTTAGCAAACACGGGACCTTTCTTCGCTTTGAAATCCTCATCCTTCTGGCTGTAAACCATTGTACCGATAACATCGGCAGGGAGAAGGTCGGGAGTAAATTGTATGCGGCTGAAATCTGCCTCAATCAGCTCCGACAAAGTTTTGATAGCCAATGTTTTTGCAAGACCGGGGAGACCTTCGAGCAACACATGACCGTCTGCCAGAAGACTTATAAGGAGCGATTCAACCAAGTGTTTCTGCCCCACAATCACTTGGTCCATACCTGTAAGCAGATTGGTAACAAAACCGCTCTGCTTCTCAATCATTTCATTCAGTTCTCTGATGTCTATTGCACCATTCATAATTATAAATCTTTTATTGTTTGTTTCTTTCTTTTCCAAAATTACGGTATTAAGTTAATCTTTAATGTTAATATTGTTAAAATAGACTTAACCACTGTTACATTAAAGAAACTTTAACGCATGCAGGCTACTTTGCGGGTTGTAAACGCGGTATAAGCAGTTCCATGCCTTTGCTCAGCCCGTTAGGATTGTGCAATTTGTTGTACTGCACAAGATAGGGCCACAGCCTTTTGTCTCCGTAATATTTCTGTGCAATACGCACAAGTGTCTCATCGGCAGCCACCGTGTGTGTTGCAATAGTGCCATCGGCAACATATAAGAGAGTGTCGCCACGCCCCACAGAACCAACGCTCTTGGCGGCAAGCTCATCGAGCATTGCAAAGGTGTAAGGTTCCTCTTTGACTGCGGGTACCTCTTTGCTGCTTGCAACACTGTCGGGCAACTCCTTTTCAACCGCCTGTGCGGTTGTGGTTTCGGCAGAGGCAACAGAAGTTGTAACAGCAACATTGTTCGCCTTTTGGGCATTAAACCATCTGGGATGGAAATATACAACTGCAACAACCAACAAGGCTGCGATTATTAATAAGGTATATAATATAATTGATGGTCTCTTTTTAGGAGCGTCCTCAGCTGCAACCTGCTCGGTTATAGGATAGTTGTTTTTCACCTCTGCCGGCTCTGTCTCTTTTGCCGGGGTTTCCTTCTCACCCTCATCTGCGGGAGCAACGGGGGTATCTGCAAGCGGGCTTTCTGTCTCCTTCTCCTCGGCAACAGAATCACCGATATTCTCCTGCATAGCAGGCTCATTGCCGTCTTCGGGAAGTTCCTTTGCCGTCTCATCGGCATTAGGCAACATCTCCTCGGCAGCCTCGGCAACAGGTTCTTGGGCTATTATTGCGACATCACTCCCCTGCTCCTCTTCCTGTTCAGGCTCATCAACAGCGGTTTCCTCGTTGTCATCGACATAATTATCATCGATTTCCACGGGTTCAAACATTGCAAACGGCTGGTTCACCTTCTCTTTAAGAGCATCGGCAGGGAGGAAAGAGAGTTTTTTGTGCCCTTTTATCTCAATCTTTTCACCGGTGTTTACATTCACACTGCTGCGGCTTGCAACATCTGTTACCTTAAATGTTCCGAGCCCATTGATTTTAACCATGCCATCTTTTTCAAGCCCTTCGAGTATTATCTCAAAAAAGGCTTTGGTAAACAGCTCGGCTTTTATTCCTTGCATTTCGGCCTGCTTGGCAAGCAGAGCCGTCAAGTCTGAGTGATTCAATTTTGCATCCATGGCTCTGCTGTTTAATCGTTGAACTTATCTTTCAGTTTACCGCTTGGGCGAAAAGAGGGTACAATCTTTGGCGGAATAAGGAACCTCTGCCCTGTTTTTGGGTTCACAGAAACCCTCTCCTTGCGCATCTTCACTTCAAGCACTCCGAAGCCCGACACATTGAGTTGGTCGCCATCCTTCAATCTCTCCGTCATCACCGCCACAAACGACTCCACACCTGTTGCTGCCTGCGCGGGTGTTATCCCGCAACGTTTAGCCAACCTGCTGATAAATTCTTTATTGTTCATATTGGTATTTTTGTTATTTTCTCACACTCCCCATGAGGTCGAACTCGGTGGCATCGGTAATGAGCACATCGTAGAACTCCCCTATTTTTAATTCGCACTCGCTTGTGTGCACAAGCACCTCGGTATCCACATCGGGCGAGTCAAATTCCGTGCGCCCAATGTAATAATCCCCCTCAACGCGGTCTATTATGGTCTTGAACACCTTGCCCACCTTCTCGTCGTTCAGGCGGGTGGATATTCTCTGCTGCACCTCCATCAAGCGGTCGAGACGTTCCTGTTTTTTCTTCTTGGATACATTGTCACGATAGTTCTCTGCTGCAAATGTTCCATCCTCCTCGCTGTAAGCAAATGCACCCAAGCGATCGAATTTAGCCCATTTCACAAATTCCATGAGTTCCTCAAAATCCTTGTCGGTCTCTCCCGGGAAGCCCACCATCATCGTAGTGCGTATGCAAATGCCAGGCACCTCGCTGCGCATCTTCTCGATGAGCGCGTATGTATCCTCCTTGGTTACATGGCGTTGCATCTTCTTCAGAATCTTTGTGCTCACATGCTGCAAGGCAATATCAAGATACTTGCACACATTCTTTCTCTCGCGCATCACGCGCAACAAATCCTCGGGAAAATGCAACGGATATGCATAGTGCAGGCGTATCCACTCAACGCCCTCAATATCGGCGATGCGTTCCACAAGCTCGGCTATTGCCTGCTTTTTGTAGAGGTCTATGCCATAATATGTGAGCTCCTGTGCAATAATCTGGAACTCCTTCACACCTTGTGCCACAAGATAACGAACCTCGGCAAGAATATCCTCGATGGGGCGCGACACATGAGCACCTGTGATTATGGGAATTGCGCAGTAGGCACAGCGACGATTGCACCCCTCGGAAATTTTGAGGAACGCATAATGCGGCGGAGTGGATAGCACTCTTTCGTATGCAATCTCGGGCTTATACTCCTTTTTGAGGTCGTTTATAAGCTCTTTCCAGTTGAACTTGCCATAAAACTTATCCACCTGGGTAATCTCCTCGCTCAGCTCGGTGAGATAACGCTCCGACAGGCAACCCATCACATACAGTTTTTCCAAATCACCCTGTTCCTTGCGCTCACAAAATTCAAGAATCATATTTATTGACTCCTGCTTTGCATCGCCTATGAAGCCGCAGGTATTTATAACGGCAATATCGCCACAGGGCTCCTCGCTATCGTGAGTAACCTCGTAGCCACACTCCTTTAATTGGCGCATAAGCTGTTCCGAATCCACAAGATTCTTGGAACAGCCCATTGTTATAACATCTACGCAATTCTTTTTCATCTATTATCCAAAAAGAGAATCCACAAATTCGGCACGGTTGAAAATCTGCAAATGGTCGATACCCTCACCCAAGCCGATATACTTTACAGGAATCTTAAACTGGTCGCTGATACCAATGACCACACCGCCCTTTGCAGTGCCGTCGAGCTTGGTGATGGCAAGCGAGCTCACCTCGGTAGCCTTTGTAAACTGCTTTGCCTGCTCAAAGGCATTCTGTCCTGTGGAGCCATCGAGCACCAACAGCACATCGTTGGGTGCATCGGGCAGGATTTTCTTCATCACATTCTTAATCTTTGTAAGCTCGTTCATCAAGCCTACCTTGTTGTGCAAGCGACCGGCAGTGTCTATAATAACCACATCGGCACCGTTTGCCACTGCAGATGAGAGAGTGTCGAAAGCCACCGATGCGGGGTCGCTGCCCATTCCCTGCTTAATCACGGGGACATCGGCTCTGTGGCCCCACTCCACCAACTGCTCCACCGCAGCAGCGCGGAAGGTGTCGGCAGCACCAAGATAAACCTTCTTGCCCGCCTTCTTGAACTGATGCGCCAGCTTGCCTATGGTGGTAGTTTTTCCCACACCGTTCACACCCACAACCATTATCACATAGGGTTGCCCGGGTGTTGTGGGGAAATCGAATGTACCGTTATCCTCGGTATTGTTCTCCATGAGCAACTCTGCAATCTCATCTTTTAACAGTTTGTTGAGCTCACTTGTGCCCATATACTTGTCGCGTGCGGCACGAGCCTGCACACGTTCCACAATCTTCAGTGTGGTTTCAACACCCACATCCGATGTTATGAGCACCTCCTCGAGGTTGTCGAGCACCTCATCGTCAATCTCTGTTTTTCCAACTATGGCGCGTGCAATCTTGCCAAACACGCTCTCCTTGGTCTTGGACAATCCCTTGTCAAGAACCTCTTTCTTTTCTCTTGTAAAAAAACTGAATATTCCCATATTCTTTGAATTAGCAACCGCGCAGGCTCTGTTATGCCCACCATTTTCGCGGCATTATTAATATTATTAAAACAGTTTTTTGCAAAGCCGTTCAACATTTTCGTGCAATCGTAACGATATAAATCTTGGTACCGGCTTCAAAAAACACACAATCATTCTTTAGTCGAGCTTCAGAACAGCAAGGAACGCCTTCTGCGGAACCTCCACGTTACCTATCTGTTTCATACGCTTTTTACCTTTCTTCTGTTTCTCAAGCAATTTACGTTTACGCGACACGTCGCCACCATAACACTTTGCCGTAACGTCCTTGCGCACCTGTTTGATGGTCTCGCGGGCAATAATCTTTGTTCCTATTGCAGCCTGCAACGCAATATCGAACTGCTGGCGTGGGATAAGGTCGCGCAGCTTCTCGCACATCTGGCGACCGAGACCATAAGCATTATCAACGTGAGTGAGCGTGGAGAGAGCATCGACCGGCTCACCGTTCAGCAGAATATCGAGCTTGATGAGCTTCGATGTGCGGAATCCTGCGGGGTGATAATCGAACGACGCGTAACCCTTTGAAATACTCTTCAGCTTGTCATAGAAATCTATCACAATCTCGCCCAGCGGCAGCAGGAAACGAATATCCACACGGTTACCGGTGATAAACTCCTGTTTCTGCAACTCGCCACGTTTGGACAAACAGAGTGTCATAATGGGGCCTATGTATTCGGCACGGGTGATTATGCTTGCGTTTATGTATGGTTCCTCTATGTGGTCAATCAAAGTTTGGTCGGGCATTCCTCCGGGGTTATGCACCTCCTGCACATTGCCCTGCTTGTCATACACCATATACGACACGTTGGGCACGGTGGTGATAACGCTCATGTCGAACTCGCGGTCGAGACGCTCCTGCACAATCTCCATATGCAACAATCCCAAGAAACCGCAACGGAAGCCAAAGCCCAGCGCCGCCGACGATTCGGGGCTGAATGTGAGCGAAGCATCGTTCAGCTGTAATTTTTCGAGCGACGCACGCAAGTCCTCATAATCCTCCGCCTCTATGGGATAAACACCGGCAAACACCATAGGCTTCACCTCCTCGAATCCCGCAATAGCAGCCGAGCAAGGCTTTGCTATATGCGTGATGGTATCGCCCACCTTCACCTCGCGCGATGTCTTTATACCCGAAATAATATAGCCTACATCACCCGTGCGCAACTCCTGGCGCGGCGACAGGTCCATCTTCAGAACACCAATCTCGTCGGCATCATACTCCTTGCCGGTGTTGAAGAACTTCACCTTGTCACCCTTGCGCAACACGCCGTTGGTAATTTTGAAATATGCAATAATACCGCGGAACGAGTTAAACACAGAGTCGAAGATAAGAGCTTGCAAAGGAGCTTCCTCGTCGCCCACGGGGGCAGGGATACGCTCCACCACCGCACGCAAAATCTCCTCAACACCCATACCGGTTTTTCCGCTTGCCTCTATAATCTCGTCGCGGTCACAGCCAATGAGATCCACAATCTCGTCCTTCACCTCCTCGGGCATTGCGTTTATCATATCACACTTGTTAATCACGGGGATAATCTCCAGCCCCTGATCAACCGCCATATAAAGGTTCGAAATTGTCTGTGCCTGCACACCCTGCGTAGCGTCCACCACCAACAGAGCACCCTCGCAAGCAGCTATGGAACGGGATACCTCATACGAAAAATCGACATGTCCCGGAGTATCAATGAGGTTAAGGGTATATTTCTCACCCTCGTACATATACTCCATTTGAATAGCATGGCTCTTGATGGTGATACCGCGCTCCTTCTCAAGGTCCATATTATCGAGCATCTGCCCCTCGGTAATGTTTATGGTTTTGGTAGTCTCCAGCAAACGATCCGCCAAGGTAGATTTACCATGGTCGATGTGTGCTATAATACAAAAATTTCTAATCTTCTCCATATATTGTTATCTTCTTTTCCAATTCTCTAAACGGGAGTGCACACAGCACACGCCCGCGTAATTTTGCGCGAAGATACAAAATAAATTTAATATATATTATAAATTAAGGGGCAAAAATAGAAAGAATGACCGAGACACACAGGCACACAGGCACTGCGATGCATAAACACCGCCAACACAAGCACCCTGTTACCCCTCTCTCACCTCAAAAGCAGAGAAAGGAATACTCTGCCCAAGATCATTCCAGCAAAAGAACAACTCCCCACTACCCTTTGAACGAGCCACAGAAACAAACTCCAAGGGCGACAATTTTTGCAAAAAAGGATATGCATCGACAGGGATTGAAAATTCGGTTATTTGTCCGTTATTTTCAATACAAACAACAACCCTTTCGCGGTCAATTACGACATTTGTCACGCCGTACTCTTTAAGATATATAAACTCACTCTCAACAGATGCATTCACCGCCTCTAACAGAAACCTGCTACACCGCTCACCAAGCAGCTCATTGAGCACCGCAGCCCACACCTTTTCATCCTTCCCTTGCGGGTTATCAAGGCTGGCACACTCAAGCATCGTGGGCATATCAAAGATATTTTCTGCCACTTCACCGAAGCCAAGCTCCAGCACCCGGGTGTCATAGTCATAAGAATATACCGCATACCCTATCGCACCAGTCTTATAATCAGTTATTTGTAATACCTGAGTATGCTCTTTATCGTTTGCCACCAAAAAGACAAAATTATAAAAACCTATAGTCTCAAAAGAATCGCGTCTGTTGCTCGCCGCCCGCAATTTAACAACATTATATGCCCCGCGCAATTTAGAATTCGTAGGTATCACACTAAAGTAATAAACCACACTGCCTGCAGCGAATTTCTCATCGGGTGAGAGCCAAAAAGAATCCTCGCCCACATCGAGCAGATGCCCCTTTTCGCGCAGGTAACGTTCAAAATAATCCTCCTCCACATAATTAGCCAGCACCTCACGCAAATTGTAAATAAGTTTCAAAACATTCAAATCCTCATCGGCAAGGTCTGTTTCTATAACTTTTTGCCCGCCAATATATGCCCGCGAATTGGTGGGAAACAACCGTGCAAGCATCTCGTTCATCTCATGCAAGCGAGCGTGCAACACCCTTGCACCCGCGGCAGTATAAGGAGTAATATTCTTGTACGAGATATACGCATAGGCAAGCATGCCATAATAAATCTCAGAAGAACGCGCCTTCATATCCTGCAAGTTACTCGCCAGCTCCTTTTCAAACCTCTCCGGCAGCGCACTGTAATCCTCCGTGAGCAACGCGCTGAACGCGCCATCGAACCAATCACCACCTACACCATAACACGCTTGCAACTCACTCAAAAGATTCTTGCCATACGCCACACAATCGGCAACGGCAAACATACCCTCGCCACTCATATAAAGCGCATCACAAAGCGTCTCCCATATATCATTAATTGTTTTCTCCGTAACCTTGCTCCCCTCCTTTATCCTCGAAATCGTAGTGCGGCTGTTAGCACCATAACCAAGAATAGTCGCCAGCTTGCCATCATTCTTTGCAAACACACAAGCATTGAACAAAATATACAGAGCCTCAATTCGTCTATCCATTATAAAAACACTTGAATTATTTACCTCGCTTATCAATAGCCATTATATAGCAATGTCTCATCAATTTCTGCAATCATTTCAGACGGGACATCATACTCTTTTGCAAGCATTCGCCATTTAGATACCGCATTACATACTTCATCAATAATATCGCTTGCTCGCTTAATATTCATCGTTTCCGCGACAGTCATTAAATCATTCCTATATATATTATCCCACTTATTATTAACAGACATTTGATGATGTGAAGTCCATTCCCCATTGGGATTATACGCCCAAGAAATATCATATGCAGGCGATAAGCTCCAAGTACCGCTTTTATCCATCAAAAACGAAATATTTTTCGTATGGTCATCTTGATTACGAGCAACAACATTAAACACCATTCGTCTAAATAGTTGTTCAGCTTGTGTATATGGCAAATGCAAACGGCGCATAACCAGGAAAGCCTGTTCATACGAATAAGCGTGCAATAATTTGTAATCATAATGAGCCAGCCCGCATAATGTTTGCATATGCACTTTCTCATTCCCTTCTATGCGGTCAAAACGCTTAGTCATAAAATGAGACCTGCCATTTTCCTCAAGCAACCGACATTCGCTCATCTCCAAACCCGCATTCAACGCCATTTGATAATAAACGTACTCTATTTTTCCATAATGTAATGGATCGCCTAATGCAGTGTTTGTCACACCATCCAATTTTAATAACCAATGATTAAAGCCCTTTGGAGCATTCACCTGCCCAGAACGCACCTCACCGGTCTTTTCGTTATAAGCAATAACGGCTTTAGCTCTTTGACCGCCGGCGGAGGTACTTACCCTGATAATATTTACTAAAGCTTCTTTTGTATCTTCATTAAAATTTGAACGAAACTCAGCCTTATTTGACAACACCTTTGATGCAACCTCTACCAAAGAAGCTACTTCGATGGAAGACACTTGATCCAAATATTCATCTTTGGCAGGAACAAATTCCAATGCACCCATTGAGCGCTTGCTCTGATAGCACAACCGTTCTACAGGATTGGCAAAATTCCTTCCCAACGAAACAAGCCACCTATCCAACAAAGCTTTGCCGTAGGCATCAGGCAGAGCATCAGCCAACAAACCGGGCAACCCCATAAATGTATCTTTTGATAAATCCCTGAACGAGTAATATCTTTTCTCATTAACAGGCATCATCAAAGGAGATAAATCCCAACCATTTTTGGAGAACGATGATTCATATTCAAAAGTCGCAGTTTGCGTTCCTTCATTCCATAACACAGCACCTGCATATTCGCCCCAAATATATACTTTTGCTAAGTTTACCATTCCGATTCAATTTTATTATTACACCCTTTTGTCGCCGATGCTCGTTTGCGACATTTTTGTCCTTCCAATTGCTTCGCATATGCAATCGGGCTGATTTCCGCTTCTTTCAAAAATTCCGATAGCGCATACAAAGATTTCAGAGCCCTTAACAGAAGAATAAGTGTTTTAAGAGAAATACTTTCACCTCGTTCTATAGCAGCCACACTGCTTATTGAAACCCCCGACGACACTGCAAGTTCCTTTTGACTGATATTCTTATCAAGCCTCTGCCGTCTAATAAATTCTCCGATTTTCAAAACAATCGCGCCATTAGTCAGAGCATACATATCCATAACCATTGCTTTTTCAACTATTACTGCGCAAATATAATAACAACAATTGGAAATCCAATAATTATCACTAAGTTTATTATATTATTCTCTATTTGTTGTGTCAAAATGTATTTACGTTACCAACCCCGAGTGAATACGAAGGGCTTAAAATTGCACCAAAGCACACCTGTTTCGGTGCAAAAACGCGCACCACCCCATTTTACCCCCTCAACAGACAAGCAGCCATTATTAAAAAGAGAGTAATTTTACCGCGCTGGGAAGCTAAAGATTTTAGGATATAATAAAAAAAGCACCCCACAGGAGCGTTATATTCAAAAATATGCTTTATATTTGCAACAAGGGAGAGCCACCCGGTGGCTTTCTCGCATATATATTGACGCATTTTTACTTTATCTCGGAACAAAATCTGGAAAATTTTCATCCGCAAGAAAGATAAAGGAATATGACGCTCTCTGTTTTGTTTATGTAAAAGGGCTCTGCCCATTATGCATATACAGAATGGCGTGAGTGTGTTATATTCTCCTTTATCATTGTTGTAGAGGTCGTTCCTAGGTACCTGTCTTTGAATGGTAAAGTTTTGAATATTCCCATTCGCGCCATTTGTTTTTGCAAGCAGTGGCACAAATGGAAATAAAGAATACAAAAAACTCATACAGTATGAGCGCCGTGTTAAAAAATGTGTTTATATTTGCGTGTGTCGGCAAGACGAATAGCCGATACATATTTTGTAAAGCGTTTTAAGCTTTGCCCCGAAATACGAAATCGCCAATTTCAAAAAGAGAAGGGACAGAGACAACACGACGCTCATCTGTTTGTATAACCACAATACAAGCCTGTATTGTAGTATATACCAACGGCGTGGGTTTATTGTTTCTTTTAGTTCATCTTCTCTTGGGCGTTTGGCGATGCCTGTATTTCGATGATTGAAAGACAAGCAATAGCCTACGCCTTTCTTTGTGTGTATAATTGAGAGGCATAGGGGTTATTAGGATATAACATAAACATTATTACTATGAATCAGAAATGTCCTTCGTGTGGAAATATTGTAGGTGGTAAAAAGAAAGCAACCTTTGCTCGTAAAATGACAAGAGGTGCTGTAAAAAAAGGTGGAATGGAGGTTGCTGGAGCAGCAATTGGCACGGTTTTGGGTGGTCCTGCTGGAACTTTAGTGGGCGGTGCTTTAGGCTTGGCAGCAGGTGCACTTATGTCTGATACTACAAATCAAATCGCAGATGAACTATACGATGCTACGGTTGACGAAATAGAGTATGAGTTCTCATGCCCTAAGTGCGGAAGAAAATGGACAAAGAAAGTAAATCCAAATTTACAAGAAGAAAGTGATTGTAATTATCAAATTAGCGATAATTCAAACGGAAGCACCTCGCGAAGTTATACGCATACACCAACACGAGGCTATTCTACTGATTCGGATAAAACGCAAGAGTGACAATTTTATAACAAAGAATATGGTATTAATTGGTACAATAATATGTTCAGTTTCTGCAATTGGAATATGCATTGCAATTTCAAGATATAGGTTTAAAAACAGGTTGGCTTTTACAAATGTAGAAGAAACAGAGTGTGTTGATAATAAAGATGAACTCTTAAGTGAGATTGATAGGTTTGAGGAACTAAAAAACAACCTAGTTCGCGTAAAAAAGAATATTGACGAATTAGAGATTCCCGTTCCTGAGCAATTAACTTCTTTTGATGACACAGAATCATCGTTAAATAAGTTAAATGTGTTTTTTGAAAAGCATTCAAAAATGGCTGTAGGAACCGAAGCTTTTATATTAAGTATTCTTCCCGTATCACAAACAGGAGAAGCTTTGGCTTCATTTGCATCTGTTGCACCAGATTTGTTGTCCGATACATTTACCAATGCAATGGAAGCTATGAAAAATGGCATGTCCTTTGATTCTATAGAGAATTGCTTAAGTAGATTCTGTGAAGGAATAGCGCATACAAGTACAAAAGCCATAGGAAGCGCAGTTATGCACCATGACTATTTTGGGGCATTGTTAGAGCCAATAAAATCAGGAGTGCTTGAGGTTACAGGAATTAATGACTCAATACAAAGCATTTCAACATCGGTACACGATATGAGCGATGTCCTAAACAACGCTTCGGAGTTAAGCATTGACCCAACTGATATGACAGATCTTGATTTCTCTGGACACATACCCGTCGCAACAATTGCAATATCTTCATTTAGAGAGTTTAATTTACTCGTAAAAAATAAAACAAACGTCTTTAATTCTCTAAAAAACATAAGTCTTGATGCAGTAGGAGCAGGTGGCGGTGGTCTTGTAGGTGCTAAGACCGGTGCATTAGTTGGGTCGATTTTCGGTCCTCTTGGAAGTTTAGCAGGAGGGATAATAGGAGGAGTTGCAGGTGCAATAGGCGGTAGAACTATTACAAATGAGATAAAACAACGCCCATTAAAAAATGCTATAGAACAATTTAACACCTCTAATTCAAGACGAATCTCTGAAACAAAACAGAAATCAAGAGAGATGCTACAACATATAGAGATGTATAGTCTAAATAAAAGAACAGAATTTAAAGAAAACAAAATTTTAAACGAGGTTCCAGTTGTATATAACGATGACACCATACTAGGTATCACTCTTATAATATACCAAGCTTTTATAGACCATATAAATACAATGAAAGAAAATGTCATGAAATTAAAAAAATCCTTTTGGTATTCCGATAAGAAATATGGTCTAATAGCAGATTGTTACGACAATAGGATTATAATACTGGAAAAACAATTGCCAACAATGGATGAAATTTCAACAAACTCTGATATTGCGCTAAAAAAAATATTATCAATTGAGTTTCCTAAAAGTTCCAATAATTCTTCATACAAAAAGAAGTATGAAGAATGCAGAGATGAACTTAAACAAATGAATGACAAGAATAATTCCTCGATATTAGTATGGAGTTATATGATAAACGGTCTTTATCAAAAAACACTTAACGACATTGCTGCAGAATCTAATAAACAGATGACAATTTTTAATCGTTTTGTGGAAAATTGGAAGCACACAATGCAAACTTTGGAGAATAAAATAAATATCGAAAAAGGGAAATTAGGACTTAAATAACACTACTGTCCACTAAAAAAGTGGGCGATTAAAAATTAAATAAACTTGGTTCACT